>CBDTZB010000282.1:0-4293 GCA_965364795.1 uncultured Nocardioides sp. | reverse complement strand
GGCGAACTTCGCGTCCCCATCGGGCGAACTTCGCGTCCCCATCAGGCGAACTTCGTGGGTCAGGTGAGGAGGTCGGGGTCGGCGTCGCGCTCGTTGCGCGCGGCGAGGTAGACCGCGCGGACACCGACGGCCCGCTCCATCTCCTTGATCACCGCACCGAAGAACTGACCTCGGTAGGTCTCATCGGTGACGGCCGAGATCGTGAAGTAGAGCCCGGAGAAAGCCGAGAGGAAGACCGAGACCTGGAAGAGGTCCTTGGTGGCTCCGTTGAGGTAGCGCACCGCCCGGACCGGTTCCCCCGTCCAACTGTTCTGGATCGCGGGATCGATCGCGAGGGATCCGAAGATGACAAAGAAGAAGAAGACCGACACCACCAGCAACAGCACCTGGACGGCCTGGATCACCATGAGGGTCAGGATCAGGTTCCAGCGCTCGTACCCGCTGATCGTGGCGTACGCCGCGGGGTCGGCGACGGGATCCTTCACCAGACGATCACAGGTCGACTCCATCGGCGTCCCCACACAGGCGCTGGCCAGGAACCGGTCGTCGACCTCATCGTCGGTCTTATCGACCTCCTCCGGCAGTCGCACGATCAAGAAGAGCGCCGCGAGTCCGGCGAGCATCAGCACCGTCAGCCACAAGGTGCCTGGCGCCAGGTTGGCCGCCACCTGCCAGACCTCGGCGTTGATGAACAGGAAGGTGACGAACAGCAGCAGGAGCGGGAGCCCTCGGGTCACCACGGGCAGGATCAACCGCAGGCTCTTCACGCTGCGCCACAGCGCCCACTTCACGATCGACCGCGCCCGCAGAGCAGTCAGGGCGTAGTAGGCCCCCGCTCCTGCAACCGTCGAGACCAGGATCGCCGGCGCCAACGTCAACTGGTTGGACAGGAACGCCAGTCCCCCACCGAGCGACAAGGCGATGAGAACGATGAAGACGCCGAGTGGGGCCAACCGCCGAGGACTCAGCGCCTGGCGAACCGCTCGCCGCTCCCCCGGCACGAAGTAAGGCAGCCCGTTGCTCAGGAACCAGGCCTCGGTCGCCTCGATCGGGTCGCGCTCCGCCTGGGCGTGTCGCCGACCGACCCCCTTGGGGCTCATCCCTGGTCCTGCGACCGGCCCAGCAACTCGCGGGTGCGCACGACATCGCCGGCCATCTGCTTGAGCAGCGGTTCGATCCCGTCAAAGGCGACCATCCCCCGCAGCTTCTCCACGAACGTGACCTCGACCTCGACGCCGTAGAGCGACAGATCTGTGCGGTCCAGGACGTAGCTCTCGACGCGGCGGTCTCGCTCGCCTTCGAAGGTCGGGTTGGTGCCGACGCTGATCGCAGCGGGCAGCGCCTCGTTCTCACCGGTGCTCTGGTTGGCGTTTGGACCCAAGCATCGCAACCACCCGGCGTACACCCCGTCCGCGGGAGCGGCATACGCAGCGTCGACCGGGACGTTGGCTGTCGGGTAGCCCAACTCGCGGCCACGTTGGTCACCCTGGGTGACCACGCCCCGGATGCTGAACGGCCGACCCAGGGCCTCGGCTGCACCGGCCACGTCACCGGCGGCCAGACAGGTACGGATGTAGGTGGAGGACCACACCTGGGGACCGCCGTCGAGTTCAACGCCAACCGCTTCGAATCCCGAGGTCTCCCCCACTCGCCGCAGCAGTGCGACGTCGCCGCCGGCACGGTGACCGAAGCGGAAGTTGGCGCCCACCACCACCTGATGGGCGCGCAGGCCCTGCACAAGGACCCGCTCGATGAACTCCTCGGGGGTCCACGCAGCGACCTCGCGGTCGAAGGGCAGGGCGAAGACGTGACCGACCCCAGCCTCCGCCAGCAGCTCGGCTCGCGCACCGATGGAGGTCAACATCGTGGGCGCGTGCTCGGGCCGGAGAACGGCCATCGGGTGCGGATCGAAGGTCACCGCGACCAGAGGCAGACCCAGGCGTTCCGCACCGACCCGGGCCTGCTCGATCACTGTCCGGTGTCCGCGGTGGACGCCGTCGAAGTTGCCGATGACCACCACGCTCCCGGTCAGGTCGCCGGGAACCTCAGCCACGCCTCGCCAGATCACCACGACACGCACCCTAATCGGTGTGCGGGTTCGGTGAGTCGCACCATCACACGAACACGGCAACGGCCTTGGCGCGGCCGTCGCGTGGCTCGTAGAGAGCGAGGAACTCACCGGTCGGATCGAACAGCGCGCTGAGTCCCGTCAGTTCCCGGTCCAGGGCCCGTCCGAACCTGACGTCGGCGGCCTGCGCCTCGTCCAGGTCGACGGAGGTGAAGGTCGAGCGGGCGGCCACGTGCAGGGGCGTCATCACGAACTCTTCGCCCAACTCGTCGAGCGTCGCGGCAGTAGCCAGGTCGAAGACCCCGACCGCCGTACGACGCAGCGCCGAGAGGTGTCCGCCCACACCGAGGGCCTGGCCCACGTCACGAGCGATAGCGCGGATATAGGTGCCACTGGAACACCGCACCACGATGTCGACGTCCACAGCGTCGGCTGTTCGGCGGATCTCGCCCACCTCAAGGGAATGAATGCTGACCGCGCGGGCCGGCAGATCGACCTCTTCGCCGTCGCGGACCCTTTGGTAGGCACGCTTCCCGTCGACCTTGATCGCCGAGACCGCAGTGGGCTTCTGCTCGATGTCGCCCACGAGGTCAGCGAAGCGCGCTCGCACAGCGGCTACGTCGATGTCGCTGATAGCGTCCGGTGCGGCCACCGAGATGACCTCACCCTCCGCGTCGTCGGTGGTGGTCGCGGAGCCCAGACGCACGGTGGCGGCGTACCCCTTCTCGGTGAGCATCAGGTGACCGAGAAGCCGCGTGGCGCGGTTCACCCCCAGCACCAGGACACCGGTCGCCATAGGGTCAAGCGTGCCGGCGTGGCCAACCTTGCGGGTCCCGGCCAAGCGGCGTACCCGGGAGACCACATCGTGCGAGGTCATGCCCCCGGACTTGTCGACGATGACCAGGCCCGACTCGGTCACGCTTCGGGGTCTGCCTTGATGTCGTCCTGGTTCGGCTCGTCCGAATCACCCTCAGCGTCGTCGGCCTCGTCGAGGATCTCGCGGGGCTTCTTGTAGGGGTCCTCCTCGCCGGCGTACGCCGCGCCACGGGCCGCCGCGACTGCGTCGTCTTGGGCCTTGGCCCGAGCCAGGACCTCATCGAGCGCCCGAGCTTCCTCGGGCAGCGCATCGTGCACGAAGGCCAACGTGGGCGCCAGTCGCATGCCCAGCTGCTTGGCCACCTCCGAGCGCAGGACGCCCTTGGCCGATTCCAGGGCCACGGCCGTGTCCGCGCGGTCCTGCTCGGCGCCGAGAACGGTGTAGAAGATGGTGGCCTGCTGGGAGTCTCCAGTGACGCGAACGTCGGTGATCGTGACGAACCCGAGCCGCGGGTCCTTGATCCGACGCTCCAGCATCTCAGCGACGATGACCTGGATCCGGTCCGCGATCTTGCGCACCCGGGGGTTTGCCATGGTGTTTCTCTTCCTAAGTGTGTGTGGTGGAGCAGAGGTGGTTGGGGATCAGGACGGGATCAGCCATCGAGGCTCCGCAACCACCGGACCGCGGACGCGATGCTTCGCGTCCGCGGTACCGGGGTTTCGAGGTCGTGGCGGTCGAGACCACCTCAACCGACGGGACTAGGCCCGCTTGATCTCGTTCATCTCGAAGGCTTCGATGATGTCGCCTTCCTTGATGTCGCTGAAGTTGCGAAGCACCAGACCACACTCGAAGCCCTCGCGGACCTCCGAGGCGTCGTCCTTCTCCCGCTTCAGCGACGACAGGTCGAGGTTGTCCGCGATGACCTTGCTGTCGCGGAGCACCCGAACCTTGGCGTTGCGTCGGATCGTGCCGCTGGTGACCATGCAACCGGCGATGTTGCCGAGCTTGGAGGAGCGGAAGATCGCACGGATCTCCGCCTGCCCCAAGGTGGCTTCCTCGAACTCCGGCTTGAGCATGCCCTTGAGTGCAGCTTCGATCTCGTCGATGGCCTGGTAGATGACCGAGTAGAACCGGATCTCCACACCTTCGCGGTCGGCCATCTCGGCCGCCTTGCCCTGAGGCCGGACGTTGAACCCGATGATGATGGCGCCAGACGCAGCAGCCAGGTCGACGTTGGTCTCGGTGATCGCACCGACACCGCGGTCGATGACCCGAAGAGTGACCTCTTCGCCCACGTCGATCGCGGACAGCGCATCTTCGAGCGCCTCGACCGAACCGGACACATCGCCCTTAAGGATGAGGTTGAGCTCCTGGCTCTCGCCCTTCTCCATGGAAGCCATGAAGTCCT
>CBDTZB010000281.1:0-4298 GCA_965364795.1 uncultured Nocardioides sp. | reverse complement strand
CCGTAGGAGACCAGACCGAGGGAGACGAAGAGTTTGTTGGACAGGATCTTGGTGATCGCCGTGCTGCTGCCGGTGCCGGCCCACACCATGAACAGGGTGCCCATGGCGGGGATGAGGGCCCAGTACGTCGGGTAGCCAGCGGTCGGCATCGGTTGCCACAGCACCGAGACGATCATGGCCCCGCCGATGAGTCCCATGATCCGTCGAGCCCAGATCGGCAGCGAGATCCGAATGACGAGCAGGGACAACCCCACGCCCAGCAGGAACTCGTAGGCGCGGGTGATCGGCAGGTAGTAGGCGGCCTCGGGGTAGGGGTCGGCCCAGGCGATGGCCAGCAGCAGCGAGCCGAGAGCGAGGAGGCTGCAGACGACGAGGGCAACGAGCTTGAAGTCCCGCTTGAACCGGCGGGCCACGAGGGCCGCGATCAGGATCAGCAGCGGAAGGGCCAGATAGAACTGCTCCTCGACCGACAGCGACCAGGTGTGCAACAGCACTCCGGTGCCCGGCACCTGGCCGAAGTAGCTGACGTCCGAGATCTTCCAGAAGTAGAAGTTCGAGAGGAATCCCGCGGCGGCACCGGCCGACTCAGCGGTCTCCTGCTGGGCACCGGTGGGGTTCATCAGGAAGAAACTGAGCAGGAGCACGCCGAGGAGCATCGTGGCCTTGGCCGGAATCAGTCGCCGCGCACGACGCGCATAAAACGACGCCCAGCGGATGCCGCCCGTTCGGGTGTACTCCGAGAGCAGCAGGTTGGTGATCACGAAACCGGAGACGACGAAGAAGAGGTCGAGACCGATGTAGGCGCCCTCAAAACCCGGCACGTCGGCGTGGTACCCCATCACCATGATCGCGGCGGCACCGCGGATCCCGTCGATGTCTGGCCGGTAGTTCATCCGGGTCGGCTTCTTCGACTCCTCCACGGCCAGGGCGGTCTCAGCCGCCGTCCTGGAGGACGAAACGGTCGCCGTTGCCGCCTTGGCGGAGGGGGCACCCTGCGCGACGGAGGGTGAGCGCGTCAAAGTTGTCAACAGGCCCACCTCTTCTCATGCGTTTCGCGCGGTCTCAGCCGCTGATCGTACGGCGCCACTGACGCTCGGGTTGACGGTTTCTCAGACTTGCTCGGACAAGTATGTCCAACGCCACACCCTCCGCCGAATTGTGCGGTGATGCTGGCCCGCTTGACCTGATCGATGCGGAAGGGCCTGCGCGCAGGGAGTCGACCCAGGTCACAGCTCGGCCACAGGGGCCGATCACGTTCTGACGGGTCTGCACACCTCAGGCCGCCGAACACGCGATACTTCGCCTGACCGCACCCACGTGACCGGATTCAGAGAGGACGCGATGACTGGCCTGTCCAGATGGTCGCAGGCTCCGAGTCCGTTCGGGTCTCGCCTCCTCGGCCCCGAGGTTCAACCGATCGAGCAGCTGCGCATCCGTGTGCAGCTGATGCTCACCGTGCTCCTCATGGGTCTCAACATGGTGGGTGCTGCCGCGGCGATCGTGGTGTCGATCTTCCTGGTGCCGGCCCCTCCCGCGAACGAGACGACGCTGCTCGCTCTGGCCATCTCGGTCCCGGTCTACGTGGTGACGGCGATCATCGCGGGGGTCGCGCTCGGCACCTCGACCATGCTGCGGGCTCTTGAATGGGCTCGCGCAGGTCGCCGTCCCACTCCCGAGGACCGGTCTCGAGCCCTCAGCGTGCCGTGGAGACTCACGCAGGTGCAGGCCTTGTTATGGGCCGGCGCCGCGGTGACCTTCACGATTCTGGCCCTCATCCTGCAGCCCGAACGAGCTGTCGCCACGGGGCTCACCATTGCCGTGGCCGGACTGGTCGGTTGTGCGATCGCCTTCTTGCTGACCGAGTTCGTCCTGCGGCCGGTGGCGGCGCGGGTGCTGGCCGGCGAGCCCTTCACCCAGCGCCCCCGCGGAGCGGGCGTCGGGGCCCGACTGATCATCTTCTGGCTGGTCGGCACCGGGGCCCCCGTCGTGGGACTGATCATCGCGGGCATCCTGGCCCTCACCGATTCGGACACCTCGCGGGTACGCCTGGCCATCATCACCATTGTCGCTGGCGGAGTTGTGTTGACCTTCGGCCTGCTGGTGACGGTGCTCAACGCCCGCTCGATCGTGGCTCCGATCGTTTCGGTCGGAGAAGCCTTGAGGGACGTCGAACGAGGGGACCTCGACCGCGAAGTCGTCGTGTACGACGGAACTGAACTGGGCTTCCTTCAGTCCGGCTTCAACCAGATGGTGAGCGGCCTGCGTGAGCGAGAACATCTGCGCGACCTCTTCGGTCGCCACGTCGGCGAGGACGTTGCCCGCGCCGCTGCCAACACCACTGGCGGTCGGATCGAACTTGGTGGCGAGGTGCGTACGGTCTCGGTGCTCTTCGTCGACCTGGTCGGCTCGACCCGCTTCACCACCGATCGGGACGCGGACGTCGTCGTTGACATGCTCAACCGCTTCTTCGGGGTGATTGTCGATGAGGTCGACCGCAACCACGGCCTGGTCAACAAGTTCATGGGCGACGCGGTGCTGGCTATCTTCGGCGCACCTAATCCCATCGGCGACCACGCCGGCGCCGCTCTGGTCACCGCACGAACCATCGCCGCCCGCCTCGCTGAGGAAATCCCCGAGGTCCGAGCAGGCGTCGGGGTTGCGACCGGGAAGGTGGTGGCCGGAAACGTGGGCCACCAGCACCGGTTCGAGTACACCGTGATCGGCGACGCGGTGAACTCCGCCGCCCGCCTCACCGAGATGGCCAAGGATGTCCACGGGCACGTGCTGGTCTCCTGGGACACCGTGCGCTCGTCCGCACCGGCGGAGGCGCAGAACTGGATCGCTCAGGGCAGCACGACCCTGCGCGGCCGGACAAGCCGGACGCCTCTCGGCATCCCGAGATCGCGGCCCTGGGCGGACTAGCCCCACACGGCACAGGACCCCGCCGCTCTACTCGAGCGACGGGGTCCTGGCGTGGATCAGGCGCGGTGGATCAGCGGCGAACCGGGATCAGGGCGCCGATTCTTCCTGGGACTCTTCCTCGGGCACGTCCGACGTGCCCTGGCACTTGTCGAGGCGCTGCTGCTTCTTCTCGACCCGCTTGAGCTGTGCCTTCTTGTTCTTCTTGACCTTGGCCTTCTTGACCTTGGCCTGCTTCAGGTCGCGCTTGGCCTGGGCCTTCTCCGAACGTTTGTCGGCGTTCTTGAACTCCTTGCGCGCCTTGTTGATCTTGACCTTCTGCTTGGCGAAGACCGCGGTCAAGCGCTCCAGGGTGGCCTGGGCCTTCTCAAGCTGCTGCTCCTGCTTGTCGCAGGTGCTGGGTCGGGCGGCCTGCGCGGCGCCACTTCCGGCCACCACGAGACCGGAGAGAACGAGGGCGAGGCCGGCGATGAGCGCGGCAATGCGACGGGTGGCTGACATGTGGGGGACCTTCCGTTGACAAAAAAACCTTGCCCAGCAGTTTCGCACACCTCCCCGGGTCAGCGAGATCACATACCAATGGTCTGTCTCATACCGACCTACTGAACTATGTTCAACAGCATGCTCAAGACGACTCTTAGGCCCCCCGCCCTCGTCGGCCTCGCCCTGGCCGCGACCCTGATGCTTCCCCTGCCCGCGCTGACCCCCACGGCTACGGCGGCCCCCGCAACTCAGGCGGCCTCCGCGACGACCGCCAAGGCCGCGCCCGCCGCAGCGAGGAAGTCCCCACGATCCAAGGTGGGCAGCCGCAAAGTCTCCTTCGAGGTGGTCAACACCAACGAGACATCCGTGGCCTGTCGAGGCGACAACGCGGAGTACGTCGTTCGCGGACGCTTGGTCGGCCCGCGCAACGTCGTCAACGGCTACGGCCCTTCGACGCTGGTCAACGTCCTGGTGCACGACGCAGGCACCGGCGGCTGGTTCTGGAATCTGCGCCGCACCCCCCGCTTCGACTATGCGACGCAGCTGGCGAAGAGAGGCGAGACCTCCCTCGTCCTGGACCGTCTCGGCTACGACAGCAGCCCCCTGTCCAACGGCCGGGCCACCTGCCTGGGAGCCCAAGCCACGATGCTCCAGCAGGTCATTCAGAAGCTGTACGCCGGCTCCTACTCCCATTCTGGCCCCTCGAAGGATGCTCCGCACGCCTCCCGGATCGTCGTGCACGGTCACGGCACGGGGGCCGCGATCGCTCAACTCGAAGCGGCCGAGTTCAAGGACACCGCTGGCTTGGTCGTGATGTCCTGGTCGGGCGCCAACGGGGCCTCCTCGGCGGCCGTCGCCGAGGCCCGGCGCCAGAACATCGTCTGCTTCGGTGGCGT
>CBDTZB010000280.1:0-4311 GCA_965364795.1 uncultured Nocardioides sp. | reverse complement strand
GACAGTGTCGACGTTTTGGCAGGCCGCGTAGAACCGGTGGCCGGCGGTGCCCTCGGCGTACTTGTCACTGAACCAGGTGCCCATGGTCAGCAACACGGCCGGCGAGGCGTAGTTCTCGCTGGCAATGAGTTTCAACGATGAACGCTGGTCCGCGAGTTCCTGCCTGGTGGCTTCGGCGATGCGGGGCTCCACCGAAGCGATCACCTCCAGGGCCTGCTGGTAGGCGCTGCTGGTCAACTGGGAGAGATCGCTCATGGCGTCAGAGTAGTGGTAGGGCCACCGACCCCGTGATGGCCGGGCACCGATGAAACCGCTGGACTAGACCGAGATGTGATGTGCACCGCACCGCAATCGTGGAATAGCGCCGTTCGTCCCGTCGACGTCTCACCTTATGGATTCGCGTCTCACCCCATGAGATTCGGGTTTTGTTGAGGCACGTCCGGACCCTGAGACTGCTTGACATGATCAGCCCGGTAACCCACGTCTATCTCGTGGCGCGACTCCACGTCGACCTCGGACGCACCGGCAGCATGATCTGTCGAACTCGCTGAAGTGCCTCACTCCCTTCTTCTCCGTGACCCGAACCAACCGGGCCGGCCTCAGCGATAGGAACACCCGACATGACTCTGACCCCCACGCCACCGGCGCCCACGCGTGCGCCCGCCAGCCCCCGCCGCAAGAAGGGCGAGGGCCAGTGGGCCTTGGGCTACACGGAGCCGCTGAACAAGAACGAGCAGACGAAGAAGGACGACGACGCGCTGAACGTGCGCGATCGCATCATCAACATCTACTCCAAGCGCGGGTTCGCCTCCATCGACCCTGCTGATCTGCGTGGGCGCATGCGTTGGCTGGGTCTCTACACGCAACGCGCCCCTGGCTTCGATGGCGGCAAGACGGCCTCCCTGAGTGAGGAGGAGCTCGATGACTCCTACTTCATGATGCGAGTCCGCTCCGACGGTGCGCTGCTCAACGCTCACGCCGTGCGCACCCTGGGTCAGATCGGCATCGACTTCGCTCGCGACACTGCCGACGTCACCGACCGGGAGAACATCCAGTACCACTGGATCGAGATCGAGAACATTCCCGAGATCTGGGACCGCTTGGAGTCCGCCGGGCTCACCACCATGGAAGCCTGCGGCGACTCACCGCGCCCGTTCCTCGGTTCCCCGGTTGCCGGTGTCTCGGCTGAGGAGATCATCGACGGAACCTCCGCGCTGGATGAGATCAAGGCGATGGCGTTGGGGAACAAGGAGTTCTCCAACCTGCCTCGCAAGTTCAAGACCGCCTTGACCGGTCACCCCAGCCATGATGTGGCCCCTGAGATCAACGACGTCTCCTTCGTCGGCACCGTGCACCCCGAGTTCGGTCCTGGCTTCGACCTGTGGGTCGGTGGCGGACTGTCGACCAACCCGATGCTCGCGGTCAAGCTCGGTGTGTGGATCCCCCTCGAGGAGGTCGCCACCGCCTGGGCCGGGGTCGCCGGGATCTTCCGCGACTACGGCTACCGTCGCCTGCGCTCGCGAGCCCGCCTGAAGTTCCTGGTCGCCGACTGGGGCCGGGACAAGTTCCTCGACATCCTGCAGCGCGAATACCTCCACCGCGAGCTGGTCGCCAACCCCTCCCCCCAGCAACCAGTCGGACACCGTGACCACATCGGCGTCCACCCCCAGAAGGACGGCAAGTTCTACATCGGCATCGCGCCCACCGTCGGTCGGATCTCGGGCACTCTGCTCACCGAACTCGCTGACGCGATCGATGAGTACGGCGTCGCCGGGGCCAGGCTCACGCCGTACCAAAAGATCGTGCTGATCGGCGTCGATGAGGAGCAGATCGAGCCGCTCATCGCCCGTCTCGACGAGATCGGACTGTCAGCGCGTCCCTCCAACTGGCGGCGCAACACGATGGCCTGCACCGGCATCGAGTTCTGCAAGCTGGCCATCGTCGACACCAAGCAGCGCGCCGCCGACCTGATCACCGAGTTGGAGAAGCGCTTCCCCGGCCTCGACACCCCGATCACGGTCAACGTCAACGGCTGCCCCAACGCGTGCGCGCGCACCCAGGTCGCCGACATCGGGCTCAAGGGCCAACTCGTGATGGACGATGGCCAGCAGGTGGAGGGTTTCCAGGTGCACCTTGGCGGGGCCACCGGGCTGAAGGCCAACTTCGGCCGCAAATTGCGGGCCCACAAGGTGACCAGCGCCGGACTCGACGACTACGTGACCGCCGTGGTCACCAACTTCCTGGCCCAGCGCGAGGACGGCGAGTCCTTCGCCGACTGGGCCGTTCGCGCCGACGAGGACGCCCTGCGCGGCGAGACGCTGGCCACCCCATGAGCGGCCCGGCAACTCCTTTCCACTGCCCGTTCTGCGGCGAGGGTGACCTCTGGCCGCACGAGGGGCCGGACGCCGACGCTGGGTCTTGGGAGTGCCGGGGATGCCTGCGGGCGTTCAGCTTGAAGATGCTGGGCCTCGTCCGCCCTGAACACGGGGCGGGGTCGGGACGATGACGACCGCCACCACCGCGAAGGCCCGCACTAACCGGGCCACCCAGACCGTGGGTCGCTCGTCTGAGGAGTTGCGTGAGCTGATCTCGCACTGGGGCGCCGAGCTGGAGTTGGCCCCCGCCGAGGACATCATCGAGTGGGCCGCAGCAACCTTCGGTGAACGCTTCGCGATCACCTCTTCCATGTCCGACGCCGTCCTGGCCGATGTGGCGTCCAAGGTCGTCCCCGGCATCGACGTCGTCTTCCTCGACACCGGCTACCACTTCGTGGAGACCATCGGAACCCGCGACGCCGTCGCCGCGACCTCCGAGGTCACCCTGCTCAACATCACGCCCGCCCAAACCGTGGAGGAACAGGATGCGGAGTACGGTCCCGATCTCTACAAGACCAACCCCGATCAGTGCTGTGCGCTGCGCAAGGTGGCTCCCCTTGCCGATGCGTTGAGCCGGTACGACGCCTGGGCCACCGGCCTGCGCCGCGCCGAGACCCACAACCGGGTCATCGCGCCGGTCATCGGCTGGGACGCCAAGAAGGGCAAGGTCAAGGTCTCCCCCCTGGCCCGTTGGACCGACCAGCAGGTCGAGACCTACATCGCCGAGAACAGCATCCTGGTCAATCCTCTTGTCTACGACGGATATCCCTCCATCGGTTGCGCGCCGTGCACCCGTCGCGTGGCGCCCGGTGACGACGCCCGCAGCGGCCGCTGGGCCGGAACCTCGAAGACCGAGTGCGGAATCCACTCATGATCCTTATTGCCCCGTGTCACCCATCCAATTCCGACAGCGCCGTCGGGACCACAACACCGCTACCAGCGGTGGACGTCGAAAGGAGGCCATCACCATGGCTGCTCCTGCCCTGATCGCTCTGGCACCCGGGAACCGCGACTCGCGATGCACATCGACCATCACCGCACTGGTGAGTGAGGTTAAGTCACAACGCCCCGATCTGCGGGTCGAGAAGGCTTATCTCGGGTCCGCCCGCCCCCAGGTCCAGGCCGTGATCGACCGCCTGGTTAAAGCCGGCTTCGAAGAGGTCGTCATCGTCCCGATCGTGCTGAGCGATACCGACCCTGCCCTGGCCGCGGTCTCCGCCGCGGTGGCCGAGGCCGCCGTCCGTCACCCTCACCTGAAGGTCGTGGTCTCTGCCACGCTCGGGCTCGAAGCCCGCTTCCTCGAGGTCCTCGACGAGCGCATGCGTGAAGCACTCAAGGAGTCAAGGATCCGTGAACTCGACGCACTAGTGCTGGCCGCCTCCGGTTCCCCGGACGCGCTGGCCAATCAGGCGGTCGCTCGTCTGGCTCGTCTGTGGGGCACCCACCACAAGCTTCCGGTGACCGCGGCGTACGCCGCCAGTGCGCCGCCCGCCACCGGCGAGGCCGTCCGCGCCTTCCGCGGCGAGGGCCGCCGCCACATCGCCGTCGCCTCGCTGTTCCTGACTCCGGGTCCGCTCGTGGACACCGCCACGGAACTCGCCTACGAAGCCGGCGCTATCGCTGTTTCAGCCCCGTTGGGCGCTCACCCCGAGGTGGCGCGCACGATTCTGGCTCGCTACGCCGTCGGCGCCGTCGAACTCGTTCCCGTCTGACCCCGAGTCGGCGCGTCTTGACGCTGAAAACAGCCTGACTCGGCGCGTTTTCAACAAGTAGCGCCGACTCGCGGGCTAACCGACGAGGCAGTGCAACAGGTGGTCAAGTTGGCGGGCGGGGTCATCGGTGACTCCCCCGTGCACCGGCCCCGGCTGGAGGATGGTGCTACGAGGCGCCTTGAGGAAACCGAACCGCTGGCTCGGTGAGGGGGTTGCGGGCGCAC
>CBDTZB010000279.1:0-4327 GCA_965364795.1 uncultured Nocardioides sp. | reverse complement strand
GCGCTGGCCGGTGCTGGTGAAATCGTTGTGGGGATAGGTGTGAAAGACCGCGATTGCGTCACAGTTGCGCAGCATACAGTCGGTCAATATGCCATGCGGATCAAGTGTTATGATGATCGGCACGTCAGGGCCGACCAGCGCTCGGGTCTTTTCCAGAAGGAAACCTTCCGGGTCGGTCTCGCCGATGCCATAGCTGGGGCACCACTGCGCCACCGGGCAGGCGCCACAGGCGGGCTTCTTGGCGTGGCAGTGGCGACGTCCGTGCCACACGAGGTGGTGGCTGAGCATGGTCCAGTCCTGCTTGGGGAACAGCGCTGCGACGGCGTGCTCGACCTTGACCGGGTCAGTTTCGTCGGTCCAGCCCAGGCGGCGGGCCAACCGCCCGAAGTGGGTGTCGACGGTGATGCCGGGGACGTCGAAGGCGTTGCCGAGGACGACATTGGCGGTCTTGCGGCCCACTCCTGGGAGTTTGACGAGGTCTTCCAGTCGCCCCGGCACCTGGCCGTCGTGGTCGGCCAGGAGAGCGGCGCTGAGCTTCAGAACGCTCTCGGTCTTGGCCCGGAAGAAGCCCAGCGGGCCGAGGATTGTCTCAAGGTCCTCCCGCTGCGCGGCGGCCATCGCGGCAGGGTCCGGGTAGGCCGCGAATAGGGTCGGTCGCACCTTGTTGACGCGCTTATCAGTGGTCTGGGCGCTGAGGACGGTGACCACGAGCAACTGGAACGGGTCGTCGAAATCGAGTTCGCAGTGGGCGTCGGGATAGGTCTCGGCCAGCATCCGATTGATCTTGCGAGCGCGGCGTACCAGCCCGGTCTGAGTCTCGTCGGCAAGCACGAGAGCAGCCTACGTGGCACCTGCGACAATCGGCGCCTGTCCACTGGACTGGACCCGGCATTGTGATGTGACCCATGCCACTGGATAGGATCACCGTGCATCTTGCTGACCGCATACCCCCTCGTAGGAGGATCCGTGGATAACGACGTACTGCGTCAAGCCCCTTTGTTCAGCGCTCTGGACGACGAGGCCGCCACGGCTCTGCGCGCCTCGATGACGGACAGTCGTCTGCGCCGCGGGGAGGTCCTCTTCCACGAGGGCGACTCCGGCGACAAGCTCTACATCGTTCTGGACGGCAAGGTGAAGCTTGGCCGCACCTCCGCGGACGGACGCGAGAACCTGCTGGCCATCCTCGGCCCGGGTCAGATGTTCGGTGAGCTTTCGCTCTTCGACCCCGGTCCGCGCTCAGCCACGGTCACCGCGGTGACGGACTCCGCCTTCGCCTCGTTGTCCCACGAGGACCTGCTGCGCTGGCTCGACGGACGCCCCATGGTCGCTCGCGGCCTGCTCTCGCAGCTGGCTGCGCGTCTGCGCAAGGCCAACGACGTGGTCGCTGATCTGGTCTTCTCCGACGTCCCGGGCCGCGTGGCCAAGGCGCTACTGGACCTCGCCGACCGCTTCGGCCGGACCGCCGACGACGGCGTACACGTCCATCACGACCTCACCCAGGAGGAGTTGGCCCAACTGGTCGGCGCCTCCCGCGAGACCGTCAACAAGGCCCTCGCCGACTTCGCCTCGCGTGGGTGGCTGCGCCTCGAGCCCCGCTCGGTGATCATCATGGACGTCGAGCGTCTCTCGAAGCGTTCGCGCTGACCTTCTCCGCCGTTGGGGATAGTCCCTGACGTTTGTGCGACACGCCACGGCGTGTCTTCGCATAAGCGTCAGGGACTATCTCTGTTTTCAGCGTTGGTTGAGGTAGGCCAACTGAGCGCGAACGGAGAGTTCGGCCGCACCCCACAGGATCGGGTCGACGTCGGCGTAGACCATCTCGACGACCGTCTTGGGGAACTCGTCCTCGGCAACACCCTCGGGATGAGGCTGCTTGCGCAGGGTCTCCACCGCGGCCTCGACCTGAGCCAGCCGTTCGGCACGGTGCGTGCGGTAGTAGTCGAGAACCGGCAACGCCTGGGCGATGACTGGGCCGTGGCCGGGCCAGATCGAGTCGATCTCGTGCCTCTCGGCTAGAGCATGCAGTCGATCCAACGAGTCAAGGTAGGCGCCGAGTTCACCGTCGGGGTGGGCGACCACGGTGGTCCCTCGTCCTAACACGGTGTCGCCGGTCAGGACGGTCCGCTCGGCGGGCAGCAGGAACGACAGCGAGTCGGCCGTATGGCCGGGGGTGCCGATGACGTGCACCTCGAGCCCGTCAACCTCCACCACGTCTCCGTCACCGAGGCCCTCGGAGCCGAGCCGGTACTGCGGATCCAGCGCGCGTACGCCGCACCCCACCCGCTCGGCAAACTCGCGGGCCGCCTCAGAGTGATCAAGGTGGTGGTGGG
Source organism: uncultured Nocardioides sp. (assembly GCA_965364795.1). Classification (GTDB taxonomy): domain Bacteria; phylum Actinomycetota; class Actinomycetes; order Propionibacteriales; family Nocardioidaceae; genus Nocardioides. Next base: position 1,997 of record CBDTZB010000279.1, on the reverse strand, counting down.
TCAACAGCACGGCGGCCACGTCCCCAGCCACCTCGGCGACGGCGTCGAGGTGAGCGACCATCGACGGGCCGGGGTCGACCACGATCGACCGGGAGGCGCCCGGCTCACGCAGGATCCAGGTGTTGGTCCCGTCGAGGGTCATGAAGTCGGCGTTGGGCGCAAGCACGCACCGGCCACGCTCACCGAAACTTCCACCGACCCAGGGGTCGGCCGACGCCGCGTTCATGAGGGGAACCGGTGCGCCACCATTGGTCGTAGCCGCTCGGGCAGGGAGAGGGTGTAGCCGTCTCCCAGGGGTTCGACCTCGGGGCAGAACATCTCCAACGACCGGGTCCGGCTCTCGTCGAGCACGTGGTGCACGGTCGAGTGTTGGGCGACGTCGAGACAGGTGAGGAACGTGGGCGGCAGCATCATCATGCTGCCGGCGTCGGCCGCAGCAGCAGCATCGGCCGCTGACATCCAGGTCACCTCGGAGGACTCTGAGGACACATCGCGGGTGCGCTGCCCCTCAGGGAGGAGCGCGGCGAAGAACCAGGTCCGGTAACGCTTCGGCTCGAAGATGGGCGTCAGCCAGGCATCCCACGCGCCGAGCAGGTCCGTGCGCAACACCAGTCCCCGACGGTTCAGGAAGTCGGTCATCGACAGTTCGCGTGACTCAAGCGCCACCCGGTCGGCTTCCCAATCGTCCCCGGTGGTGTCGGCAACGACCTCATCGGCCGAGGGGCCGGCCAGCAGTACGCCCGACTCCTCGAAGGTCTCGCGGACGGCGGCACAGACCAGAGCGCCCGCCAGGTGTTCATCGCACCCCAGAGATGTCGCCCATTCGGCGGCCGACGGTCCCGTCCAGGCCACGGTGGTGTCGAAGTCGCGTTGGTCGACTCCTCCACCGGGGAACACACAGAAGCCGCCCGCGAACTCCATGGAGACCTGGCGACGCAGCAGGTAGACCTCGGGGACGTCCCCGGCGCCGGGACGCATCAGGACCACCGTCGCGGCATTGCGCGGCTCGGCCGGGGTCAGAGTCCCGTCAGCGAACTTGGCGGCGGAACCCACCACCGACTCCTGAAGAGGGATCGGGGGCAGGGGGATCTTCATCGACATCGGGCTCTCCTCAGGTGGCCGCGGCGACGCGGACCATGACCTCGACCTCAACGGGCGAATCGAGCGGCAGGACGGGGACGCCAACGGCCGAGCGCGCATGGACGCCCGCGTCGCCGAAGGCCTCACCGAACAACTCGGAGACGCCGTTGGCCACCCCAGGCTGCCCGGTGAAGTCGGGGGTGGAGGCCACAAAGACCACGACCTTGACGATCTGTTCGATCAGCGCGAGGTCGCCGATCACGGACTTGATCGCCGCGATGGCGTTGAGCCCGCACTGCTGAGCGCAGACCATGGCCTCCTCGGCCGTCACCTCGCCACCGACCTTGCCGGTCGCCATCAGCTCACCGGACCGCATCGGGAGTTGTCCCGAGGTGAAGACGTGGTCCCCGGAGCGAACGGCGGGCACGTAGGCGGCCACCGGCGCTGCGACCTCGGGCACCGCCAGCCCCATCTCGGCCAAGCGTGCCTCAGGGTTCGCCACGTGGCTCATGCCGGACTCATCCCTCGATCGGGCGCTTGAAGTAGCCGACCAGATTCTCGGGGTTCATGCCGGGAGCGATCTGCACCAACTCCCACCCATCGGAACCGAAGTTGTCCAGAATCTGCTTCGCCGCGTGGGTGAGGATCGGGGCGGTCAAGTATTCCCATTTAATTCGGGTCTGCGTCATGTCTCGCACCTTACTCGGAGCCCACCGACACGTAAGGAGGGGCAGGACGCGGGTCCCGGCAAGTTCGACCGACGGAGCGCCGCGGCTAGGAGATCAGGTCGGGTTCGGTCTTCTCCCGCACCTCGGCCTCGGTGACGCCGGGGGCCAACTCGACCAGGTGCAGACCATCGGCCTCGATGTCGATGACGCACAGATCCGTGATGATCCGCTGCACCACCTGGCGGCCGG
>CBDTZB010000278.1:0-4398 GCA_965364795.1 uncultured Nocardioides sp. | reverse complement strand
CCCGTTTTTCTTTCCGCTGTTACCTCAACCAACTAAGGACTGAACCGTGACTGGACTACTCGACGGACGCATCGCCATCGTGACCGGAGCCGGCCGAGGCATCGGCCGGGCTCACGCCCTCGAACTCGCCTCCCACGGCGCCAAAGTCGTCGTGAACGACTTCGGTGTCTCCCTCGCCGGTGAGGGGACCGGCGAGACCCCGGCCGAAGAGGTCGTCGCGCTGATCATCGAACGCGGTGGCGAGGCCGTCGTCAACGGAGCCGACGTGGCCGACTTCGCCCAGGCCGAGGCCATGGTGCAGCAGGCGATCGACACCTTCGGTGGACTCGACATCCTGGTGAACAACGCCGGGTTCGTGCGCGACCGGATGCTGGTCAACACCTCCGAGGAGGAATGGGACTCGGTGATCCGCGTGCACCTCAAGGGACACTTCGCTCCGCTGCGGCACGCCGGTGCCTACTGGCGAGCAGAGGGCAAGGCCGGTCGCACCCGCGCAGCCCGCGTCATCAACACCTCCTCCGGCGCTGGACTGCAGGGTTCGGTGGGTCAGGCAACGTACTCCTCCGCCAAGGCTGGGATCGCTGGTCTGACACTGGTCGCCGCGCAGGAGATGGGCCGCTACGGCGTGACCGTCAACGCCATTGCGCCGGTCGCCAAGACTCGGATGACCGACGGCGCCTTCGACACCTCCGCCATGGCCCTGCCCGAGGACAACTCTCCGGTGGTGGCCTGGTTGGCCTCCGAAGAAGCCGGTGACGTCACCGGTCGCGTCATCGAGATCGACGGCAGCACCATCACCGTTGAGAACGGCTGGGCCCACGGCCCGTCCCGTGACGCCGGCCAGCGCTGGAAGGCCGTCGACGTGGGCTCCGCCCTCCGCGAGATGTTTGCTGAGGGTCCGGCCCCTGAACCTGTTTACGGCGCCTGAGGCGCCAGTTTCTTCGGCCAAGGTTGACTTACGCGACTGATCAGGACGCAGTGGTCATCAACCGTCGCGCACGGACGGCGAGATCGCCTGGGTGATCCAGGTCCGCCCAGATGACCCGGAGCATGGCGTAGCCCGTCAATTCGCGGAGTAGGTCCTCCCGTGCCTTCTCTCGCAGCACAACGTCGTGCACCGATTCACCCGGCCGACGCAGTCGCTCGTACTTGATTCGACCGTCGAACTCCAGCATGAGACGGTACTTCGGCCAGCACATGTCGACGCGTCCGGCGATCTCGCCGGAGGGGTACCTCACGACGAACTGCAGGAGCGGGTCGGGCAAGTGTGCGTCGCTGCAGGCCAGTCGAGTTCGTGTTTCGCCGACGGACTCGGCTCCGTAACGGCTGAGCTGCAGCGCGCGGTGCAAGGACAGGCTGTCGGGCCACTCCTTCTTGGCGGCGAATTGGGCGTCGTACTGCTCCCGCGTGGCCAGGCCACGAGTTAAAAAGTCGTCGAGCACGCACACCCCGGCATCGCGATTCAACACGCTGGCGGTGTCGAGCGCGGTCCGAGCCGGTGAGGTGATCCAGTGACCTCCGAGCCTCGTCACGTCGTTGACCCTGCAGGTGCCGCGATGGTGACGCAGGCGCGCTCCGGCGCGCTCGCCGATCCCCTGAAGGCTCGTAACGTGAGCCTCGCGCAGGTCCTGCCCCCAAGAAGGACCACCCTGCAACAGCAGGGCGGAGGTATGCGAGGCGGCTACTTCGTCGCCGTACTGCTGCATGACGGCGTTGATCAGAAGGAGATGGCGATTGACGGGATCCGACTGGCGCCAGATGCCACTCAGGACGTACGCGCCTTGCCGTAGACGTGTGATGTCCCCCCGCTTGACCATGCGGGCCAAGGCGTTGTCATCCACGCCGCCGATCAGAGCGTTGCGTCGTAGGAGGATGCCGTTCGAATCCACGAGATGTTCAACCATGGCGCGGACTTTGCCGTTTCCGAGCCGTTGAGGGTAGGGCCGCAGGCGACGCCTGTGGATAACTCAGGCTGTCGGGTCGTCGATCGATTGGTCTTGGGGAGCTTGGACGAAAAAACTCACGCTTGGACGAGAAAGTTTCTTCGTCCAAGCGTGAGTTTCACCGGCCGGCCGGTGAAACTGGCGCGGCCAAAAAACCTCAGATGCGCTCGATGATGGTGCCGGTAGCCATGGCCCCACCAGCGCACATGGTGATCAGGGCCGAGGACTGGTCCCGGCGCTCGAGCTCGTGCAGGGCGGTGGTGATCAGGCGGGTGCCGGTGGAGCCGACGGGGTGGCCTAGGGCGATGGCGCCACCGTTGACGTTGACCTTGTCCATGTCGACGTTGTGCTGGCCGGCCCAGGACAGGACAACGGATGCGAAGGCCTCGTTGACCTCGAACAGGTCGAAGTCACTGATCGAACGGCCGGAGCGGTCGAGCAGACGCTGAGTCGCGGCGATCGGTCCGTCGAGGTGGTAGTACGGGTCGGAGCCGACCAGGCAGTGGCTGGCGATGCGAGCGCGGGGGGTCAGGCCCAGCGAGCGGGCCTTGTCCTCGTCCATGATCAGTACGGCGGACGCCCCGTCGGAGATCTGCGAGGACGTGCCGGCGGTGTGCATGCCTCCGGGGAGAACCGGCTTAAGTCCGGCGAGGCCCTCAAGGGTGGTCTCGCGCATCCCCTGGTCGGTGTCGACGATCCGCGTCTCGCCGGTGGGCTTCCCGTCGGCGTCAAGGACCGGCGCCTCCATGGGCGCGATCTCTCGCTTGAAGTGGCCGGCGTCCACGGCGGCGCGCGCCTTCTGCTGGGAGGCGAGGCCGAAGACCTCGAGGTCTTCGCGGGTCAGGCCGCGGTTCTTGGCGATCCGGTCGGCCGCCTCGAACTGGTTGGGCATGTCGATCGTCCAGTCCTCCGGGCGCGGGTCCCCGAGGCCGGGAGGGACGTTGCCGCCCAGCGGGATGCGGGACATCGCTTCGATGCCACACGCGATCCCGACGTCGATGGTGCCCGCGGCGATCATGTCGTGCACAAGGTGCGCGGACTGCTGGCCCGAACCACACTGCGCGTCGATGACCGTTGCGCCGGTGTGCTGGGGGAGGCCCGCGTGCAACCAGGCGCGGCGAACCATGTCGTTGGATTGCTCGCCCGCCTGGGTGACACAGCCACCCACGACCTGCTCGACCAACTCAGGGTCGACGCCCGAGCGCAACAGCACCTCGCGCTGGACGAAGCCCAGCAGATTGGAGGGGTGCACGCCGGCGAGCCAGCCCTTGCGCTTGCCGAGCGGAGTACGGACTGCGTCGATGATCACCGGATTACCCATGCACCAAAACTAGAACACGTTATCGTAATCGGCAAGGTGGCGGACGACACGTTGGGGAAAGGAATACGAAACCCTTTCACCTTAAGCCGACAGTATGTAGTCTGGCGGCGTAGAACGTGTTCCAGACCCTGGCTGGGACCGCCGCCTCACACAGACCGCTGCACAACCGCCGCGTAACCGCCGTATAAGGGAGCACACCGTGACCGCATCTGACGTCATCCCCGAAGGGTTCGATTTCACCGACCCGGAGACCAACGAGAAGTCGATCCCCCACGAGGAGTTCACAGCCCTTCGTGAAGGTTCGCCCATCCACTGGATCGAACAACCACAGAGCTCCCGCGACGGCATGTCCGTGGAGTCTGGCACCGGGTACTGGGCGTTGAGTAAGCACGCCGACGTGCTGGCCGTCAGCAAGGACAGCAAGAACTTCTCCACCGAGGAGAACGGCGCGATCATCCGCTTCCAGGAGGGCATGGAGCGCGAGATGGTCGAGATGCAGCGCGTCATCCTGATCAACCAGGATGCGCCTCAGCACACCGCCCACCGGCGGATCATCAGCCGTGGCTTCACCCCGCGAGCGATCGCTGCTCTCGACGAGATCATGGAGAGCCGCGCGCACCAGATCGTCAAGGACGCCGTCGCCAAGGGCGCCGGCAACTTCGTCGAGGACATCGCCGCCGAACTGCCCCTGCAGGCCATCGCCGACTTCATCGGTGCCCCGCAGGAGGACCGACGCAAGCTCTTCGACTGGTCCAACGCGATGCTCTCCTACGACGACCCGGAGATCGAGGAAGACCCCGACGTCGCGGCAGCGGAGATCCTGGGCTACTCCATGGCGCTCGCTGCGGACCGCAAGGAGAACCCGAAGGACGACATCGTCACCAAGCTGATCAACGCTGACGCCGACGGGCGCGGCTTGACCGATGACGAGTTCGGCTACTTCGTCATCCTGCTGACTGTGGCCGGCAACGAGACCACCCGCAACGCCATCACCCACGGCATGAACGCCTTCTTCCACAACCCTGAGCAGTGGGAGCTGTGGAAGAACGAGCGGCCCGAGACGATGGTCGACGAAGTCATTCGTTACGCCACCCCGGTCAGCTCCTTCCAGCGCACCGCGTTGGCGGACGTTGA
>CBDTZB010000277.1:0-4404 GCA_965364795.1 uncultured Nocardioides sp. | reverse complement strand
TCGGCACCGGGCACGATCACGCCCCGAAGATCGACATCGCGGTCGACCCGGTCGACGGGACCACCCTGCTGTCGGAGGGCCGGCCCGGCTCGATCGCCGTCATCGCCGCCACCTCGCGCGGCGGGATGTTCGACCCCGGTCCCGCGGTCTACATGGAGAAGATGATCGTCGGTTCGGCCGCCAAGGGCATGATCGACCTCGACGCGCCGCTCAAGCGCAACCTCGACCGCATCGCCCGTGCGGTGGGCAAGGACATCTCCGAGGTCACCGTGATGATGCTCGACCGCCCGCGTCACGATGACGCCAAGCGTGAGATCCGTGAGGCCGGCGCGCGCATCCAGCTGATCTCGGACGGCGACGTCGCCGGCGGCCTGCTGGCCGCGTGGGACGAGCGCCCGGGCGTGGACCTGCTGTACGGCATCGGTGGCACACCCGAGGGTGTGTCGACCGCGTGTGGCATCAAGGCGCTGCGTGGCGAGATTCTCGGCCGCCTGTGGCCGCGCAACGACGAGGAGCGCTCCGAGATCGTCAACGCGGGCCTCGACCTCGACCAGGTGCTGACCACCGACGACCTGGTGAAGACCGAGGACGCGTTCCTGGCCTGCACCGGTATCACCACGGGCCAGCTGGTGGACGGCGTGACCTACGACCGCCACGGCGCCATCACCGAGTCGCTGGTCATGCGTGCCAAGAGCGGCACGATCCGCGTGATCCGTTCGCGTCACCGCATCGCGAAGATGAACGAGTTCGTCGACTGAGCTGGTTCGGGTGGCTGTCCTTCCTCCTGGCGCTCCTCGATCCCTTAGGGGGGCGCTCGGGTGGCTGCCCTCCTTCCTGGCGCTCCTCGCCCCCTTAGGGGGCCTTGCGGTGCGAGAGTCAGTCGGCGCAGCAACCCTCACTAGATCGAGCTGCCTCGGGACTGCCTGGTTGGCCGGGGTGGGGCGGTTCCTTTTTGGGCTTCGTTGGGCTTCTTTTAGCTCTTTTGGGTCTTTGGGTTGAGAGGGGCGTTGGCGCGACTCTCACGCGATCATTGCTGTAGGGGCTCGTAGGTCCTGCGTTGTGCGTCGGTAGTGTCAGGGCATCTCCTCCGTTGAAAGGTGACCTCATGTTTTCAAGGCTTGCTGACGAGTGGCGCAGATTGCGGGGACGTCCGGATATGAAGCGTGTGGTCGAAGAGATTGACGAGCTCCGCGATCGTCCCGACACGAAGCGTGTGGTCGAAGAGATCGACAAGCTCCGGGATCGTCCTGACACGAAGCGAGTGGTCGAGGATGTCCGCACATTCGGGGATGAAACGCTGGGCGAGTAGGCGGACGAGACCCGACAGATCAGGCGCCGCCGTGGCATGACGGCCGCAACGGTGCGTGTTCGCGATGCCGCTCGCGGAGGCGCAGGTGTGCGTGGCTTGGGGTCTTTCGGGGTTCAGGGGGGCGTTTGGGTGTTCATCTTCGAAGGGTGGGCGTTCATTGGGTGTTCAGGTTGGGGGCCCCTGTCGTTGGGGGGGTGCGTTTAACGTTCGTCGCACCGGGCCGGGCGCCGTGTCTGTGCGCCTCCAATCGAGAGCCCGGGTAAATCACTCCCATCTCCTTGGAGAATCCTGTGAAGACTTGGCGTTCTATGGCTGCGATCGCAGCCGTCGCTGTGCTGGCTACCGCGTGTGCGGCGGACAGCATCGATACTGACCCGACCGGCTCTACCGACACGACGCCGGATGCGACTAACGAGCTGAGCGGTGAGGTTGTTGCGGCTGGCTCGTCCACGGTGCTGCCCGTTGCGGAGTACGTGCTGGAGCTGTATCGCGGGGCGCAGCCTGATGTGGATGCGTCCTACACGTCGATCGGTTCTGGTGGCGGCTTCGAGCGTCTGTGCGAGCTCGGTGACGTAGACCTGTCCGGCGCATCGCGTGGGATCAAGGAAGAAGAGGCGCAGGCTTGCGCGGACAACGGCATCGAGTTCATCGAGTTGCAGTTCGGCGTTGACGCGTTGACGATGGTCACGTCCAACCAGACCGACTACCTCGAGTGCTTCACGCAGGAAGACATCGTGCAGACCTTCGGTCCGGAGGGTGGCACCACCTGGGACACGGTCATCGACGGCGCCCCCACCGACGAGATGCAGATCTTCGCGCCTGACACCGACTCCGGCACCTACGGGTTCATGGTCGAGGACGTCATGGACATCGAGCAGTCACGACAGGACTACACCGCCTCGGCCGATGACAACGTGATCGTGCAGGGGGTCGAGTCAGACGCTGGCACGTGGGGCTTCTTCGGCCTCGCGTACTACTCCGCGAACGCTGCGGACCTCAAGGCCATCGCGTACGACCAGGGTGACGGCAACTGCGTCCTGCCGTCGATCGAGACGGCCTCAGACGGCAGCTACGGCATCACCCGGCCGCTGTACCTGTACGTCCGCACCGACGCCATCACGTCCAAGCCTGCCGTCGCGGACTTCGTGGGCTACTTCCTCGACGCGGCGAACGACGCCATCGACTTCGTTGGCTACGTCCAGGACGCCACCAAGCTCGACGCAGCCAAGGCCGCCCTCGAGGCAGCCCAGGCCTGAGCGCCGCCCACACCGTCCCACCGTTCCTAGGACGTCCACATGGCAGCCGTCGACCCCACGGCGAACCCATTCGCCCGCCGCACCTCTCGTGCTGGAGAGCGTGTCATCATCGGCATGCTGTTTCTGTGCGGTGCGGTCTCGGTCATCACCACGTTCGCGATCGTGGCGGTGCTCGCGACCGAGACGATCCCGTTCTTCCGCGAGATCCAGCTGCGTGACTTCTTCCTCGACACGGTGTGGCAGCCGTTCGGGGGTCGCGAGTCGGTGCGGCTGGGCATCTGGCCGCTGGTCACCGGCACGCTGCACGTGACCGTGATCGGACTGATCGTCGCGGTCCCGCTCGGGCTTGGCGCCGCGACGTTCCTGTCCGAGTACGCGACGCCGCGCACCCGGTCGATCCTGAAGCCGACCCTGGAGCTGCTGGCGGGCATCCCGACCGTGGTCCTTGGGTTCTTCGCGCTGACTGCGGTGACTCCGTTCTTGCGCACCCTGTTCGGCGCCGAGAACATTGACTTCTTCAACAGCTTCAGCGGTGGCCTCGTCGTCGGTGTGATGTTGATTCCGACCGTCGCATCGGTCAGCGAGGACGCGATGGCGGCGGTCCCCAACGCGTTGCGGGAGGCCGGCTTCGGCCTCGGCGCATCGCGGTCGAAGGTGGCGCGGTCGATCGTGTTCCCGGCTGCGCTGTCCGGCATCGTGGCGGCCGTGATCCTCGCGATGTCGCGGGCGGTTGGCGAGACGATGATCGTCGCGATCGCAGTCGGGTCGCGGCCACAGATCACCCTCGACGTTTTCTCGGCCAACCAGACGATGACCGGCTACATCGCACAGGCCGTCGGTGGCGAGGCGTCGCGTGGGTCGTTCCAGTACGAGGCGTTGTTCGCCGTCGGGTCGATGCTGTTCGTGATGACCCTCGGGCTGAACCTGATGGCCTCCTCCATCGTCCGCCGCTTCCGGCAGGAGTACTGATGGGAACCGAAACGTCATCGGCTGACGAGGCGCCCGTTGAGGCGCTCGACCTCAGTGGCCCGCGGGCACGCGCGCTTCGTGAAGGAGCGATCCGGCTCGGGCTGCTGGCCGCGACGCTGATCGGCATCGTCGTGCTGGCGGTGCTGCTGGTCCGCATCGTGATCCAGGGCACCGAGTACCTCAGCCTGGACTTCCTGACCAGCCTGCCGTCGCGGATCGACCCGTCGAAGGCGGGTGTGAGCCCGGGCCTGTCAGGCACGCTCTCGTTGATGCTGATCGTCGCGGTTGGGTCGTTCCCGCTCGGCATCGGCGCGGCGCTCTATCTCGAGGAGTTCGCGCCGGACAACCGGTGGTCGCGCCTGATCGAGACGAACATCTCGAACCTGGCTGGGGTGCCGTCGGTGGTGTACGGGCTGCTGGGTGCGGGCCTGTTCGTCGGCATGATGAACATCGGCCGGTCGCTGCTCGCGGGCGGGCTCACCCTGATCCTTCTGATCCTGCCGGTGATCATCGTGACCTCGCGCGAGGCGATCAAGGCGGTGCCGAACCAGCTTCGCGAGGGTGGGATGGGGCTCGGTGCGACGCGCCTCCAGACCACCTACAAGCTGGTCTTGCCACAGGCGTTGCCAGGGATGATCACGGGCTCGATCTTGGGCCTGTCCCGGGCCATCGGCGAGGCGGCCCCGATCCTGGTGGTCGGCGCAACCTCGGCACGGTTCCGCAACACCACGCCGCTGGATCTGTTCGACGCGTTCTCGGCGCTGCCGATCAACATCTACAACTACACGTTCGACCCCGACCCGGTCTTCCAGGGAATCGCTGCCAGCGTCATCTTGGTGCTGCTCGGAGCGCTCCTGCTGATGAACGGCG
>CBDTZB010000276.1:0-4405 GCA_965364795.1 uncultured Nocardioides sp. | reverse complement strand
CTTTTGCCCTGGAGGTAGGGCAGGAAGAGGTTGCCCTCGAGCTGCTGGACGACCAGAACGATGGCCACCACGATCAGGGCAGCGACCCAGCCGTTGGTGACCAGGGCAACCAGCGCAGCCAGTGCTCCCACCACGACGGCGCCCACGATGGGTGCGAAGGCGGCGAGGAACGTCAACGCAGCTAGCGGGATGGCCAGGGGCACACCCACGATGAGCAGCCCGGCGCCGATCAACACGGCATCGATCAGACCCACCAGAGCCTGGGTGCGGACGAAGCCGCCCAAGGTCATCCACGCTCGGGAGAGGACCTCGATCAGGTGAGCCCCCGCGCGGGGACCGGCCGTGGTGCTGAGCCACGGGAGGAAGCGGCGGCCGTCCTTGAGGAAGAAGAAGGACAGCACCAGGGTAAGGACCAGGTTGATGGCCGCGGTGGTCACGGCGCTGACGCCAACCAGCACCCCGGAAGCGATGGACGTTGAGCTCGACTGCAGTCGCTCCTGGACCGAGGCGACCGCCGCATCAACTTGTCCCTGGGTGACATCGAACCGGCTGTCCTGCACCCAGTCATCGATCATGGTCAGACCTTCGGAGGCGCTGTCGACGATGTCGGAGAACTCCGATCCGATCGAGGGAATGATCAGCAGGATGAATGCGGCCACAGCCCCAAGCGCGGTGAGGATGGCGGCGCCCGCGGCGGCGCCCGTGGGCAGCCTCAGTCGTTCCTCGAGAACTCGCGCTAGTGGTTGCAGGACCGTGGTCAGCACCAGCGCCAGGACGAGTGGAAGCAGGATGCTCCACAGGGCCTCGATCACCCATCCCAGGGCCAGGGCGCCCAGACCGATGATCAACCAGCGCAGCGTCCAGATCGCCAGCCACCGGATGCCTGAGCCGAGTGCCCGCTCGCGCTGCCGGATGGGCGAGGTGTCGGTTGCGGCCGGGCTCTCGGTGACGTCGCCGCTCACAGGACTGGGGCGGCGCGGTCGAGGATGGCGGTGAGGTCCAGTCCCGTGGGCAGGGTTCCGAACGCGCCACCCCAGTCACGATCGAGACGGCTGGCGCAGAAGGCGTCCGCCACCGCGGCAGGGGAGTAGCGCAGCACCTGGCCTCCCTGGAAGACCAAGGCCATCTGTTCCACGATGCGCCGGGCACGATGTTCGAGGTCGTCGAACGAGGTGAACTCTTTCTTCAAGCGGGCCACCGCCTCGTCGTAGCGGCGGTCGGAGCCGACCGCCAGGTCGGCCTCCTCCCAGAACACGTCCAGGGTTGCGGGATCGCGTGTCATCGCCCGCAGCGCGTCGAGGGCCGCAACGTTGCCCGAGCCCTCCCAGATCGAGAGCAGGGGCAGCTCCCGGTAGAGCCGGGGTAGGTCCGAGTCCTCGATGTAGCCGTTGCCGCCCAGGCATTCAAGCGCCTCAGCGGCGTGCATCGGGCCACGCTTGCAGACGTAGTACTTCGTCACGGCCAGGGCGATCCGGCGGAGTGCCGCCTCCTGCTCGTCTCCCCGGATGGCTCGGTCGTTGGCCCCGGCCAAACGCATCATGGCTGTGGTCGAAGCCTCGGACTCCACGGCGAGATCGGCCAGCACGTTGCGCATCAGGGGCTGCTCGATCAGCGACTTCCCGAACGCGGACCGATACCGGGCGTGGTGCATCGCCTGGGTTAGACCGGTACGCATGCCGGTGGACGTGCCGATGACGCAGTCGAGTCGCGTCATGTTCACCATCTCCACGATGGTGCGTACGCCGCGTCCCTCCTCGCCGACCAGCCAGGCCGCCGCGCCGTCGTACTCGATTTCGGAGGAGGCGTTCGAGCGGTTCCCCAACTTGTCCTTGAGCCGCATCAGGCTCATGGCGTTGCGCTCGCCTCCGGGCAGGACCCGGGGGACCAGAAAGCAGGAGACGCCGGCGTCGGTCTGGGCGAGGGTGAGGAAGAGGTCCGACATGGGGGCCGAGGTGAACCATTTGTGACCGACCAGCGTGTGGGTGCCGTGCGTGGTCGAGCCCGACGCCGGGGTGGCCGAGGTGGTGTTGGCCCGGACATCCGAGCCGCCCTGCTTCTCGGTCATTGACATCCCCGCGATGAGACCCGCCTTGGTCGCGGGGTCTCGCAGTTCGGGTTCGTAGACGGTGGAGGCCAACCCGGGTTCGAAGAGTCCAGCGAGTTCAGGGTTCGCGCGCAGCGCAGGCACCACGGCGTACGTCATCGAGATCGGGCAACCGTGCCCGGCATCGACGTTCCACACCATGAACTTCGCCGCGCGGGCCACGTGTGCGCCGGGCCGGTCGTCCGCCCAAGGAGCGGCGTGCAGTCCCTGAGCGACCGCGGTCTGCATGAGGTGGTGATAGGCCGGGGTGTAGTCGACTTCATCGATGCGGTGCCCGTAGCGATCGTGCGTGCGCAGGGTCGGGGGAGTGCGTTCAGCGAGGCGACCGAGCTGCTGGGCTTCGGCGGAGCCGGCCATCCGACCCAAGGCGTGGACCTGGTCGGTCGCCCAACCAGCGCCCTCGCGTTCAAGACCTTCGAGCAGGACCTGATCCTGGGCGGTGTTGTGTCCCTCGAGCGGAGGGGCCTGGTTGAAGACTTCGTGCGTGCTCGCCATGAGGCGGACTCTACGGGTGTGTGCTGCGGGTTGTACTTCCAGCCTGAGGCAACCTACGGTATTCCAAAGGTCATTGGAGGAGTGATGGACGCAACGGAACGTCGGACGCGCGTTTTCGACGAACTAGCGGTGGTGGGCAAAGCCTTCGGAAGTGCCAAGCGACTCGAGTTGGTGGAGTTGCTGGCCCAGGGCGAACGGACGGTCGAGGCGCTCGCCCGCGCCGCCGACATGGGCGTCACCACCGTCTCTGCTCATCTCCAGGTCCTCAAGTTGGCGAATCTGGTGCGTACGCGGCGTGACGGCACGCGGGTGCACTATCGACTGGCGGGCGACGACGTGGCGCGGCTGTACGACGCCATGCGAGGCGTGGCTCGAGAGCGCTCAGCAGATGTCGGGCGAGCGCTGGAGGCCTACCTGAACATCCCTGGCGCCGACGAAGTTGGTCTGGTCTCCAGAGCGGAGTTATCGCAGCTGCTGGAGGATGCTTCCATCACCCTGATCGATGTCCGCCCTGAAGAGGAGTTCCTCGCCGGGCACATCCCGGGCGCACGCAGCACTCCGCTCGCTTCACTGTCCGCCGTGGCTGCCGAACTACGAGACGGCCCCGAGGTGGTGGCCTATTGCCGCGGCAGTTTCTGCGTCATGGCCCACGACGCTGTCAGGTTGCTGGGAGCCGAGGGGATCGACGCCCGCCGGCTGGAGGACGGGATGTTGGAGTGGCGCACCCACCGCCATCCGGTGGAGGTCGGTGCCTCCTGAACTGCCCGCAGCCGAGCAACCCCACCATCTCTACTTCGTCTGTCCGATCACTAGTTTCGGGAGGTCTGACCCTTGTCTGATCGCCGCAAGAGCCCCGCTGTACCCCTGACCATCGCTGCCGTGGCGATCATCGCGCTGATCGCTACGGCGATCGGCACCTCCATCTCCGAAGACACCGGAGAGGAAGACCGTGCGGGAGTCGCCTCGGTCGCCCCGTCCTCCCCGCCGACCTCCTCCACCGAGGCGGAGCAGGCGCAAGATGACGGCTGGGAGCAATTGGTACGACGCGAAGCCGGCGACCCGATGGCGATCGGGGAGACCGATGCTCCTGTGGTGATGATCGGCTACTCCGAGTTCCAGTGCCCGTTCTGCGGCAAGTTCGCTCGTGACACCGAGCCCACCCTGATCAAGAAGTACGTCGAGGACGGCACGCTGCGCATCGAGTGGAGGGACTTCCCCTATCTCGGGGAGGAGTCGACGATTGCCGCCAAGGCCGCGCGCGCTGCGGCGGCTCAGGACAGCTTCCGTGCCTTCCACGACGTGATGTTCGACAACCAGTTGCCACCCAACTCCGGGAAGATCGACGAGGACTACGTGGCCGGCGTCGCGGAGGATCTGGGTCTCGACGTCGAGCAGTTCCGCGCCGACATGTCCTCGGCCGCGATCGCGCAAGCAGTTGCCGAGGACTTCTCCGAGGGCCAGGCCATCGGCGTGACCGGAACCCCCGCTTTCATCATCAATCAGGTCCCCGTCATCGGCGCTCAGCCCACCGAGGTCTTCGAGCAGGCCATCGAACGGGCAGCCGCTGAAGCGACCCCATGAGTGACGTCGGGCTGATTGCGGCGTTCGCCGCGGGGGTCCTCGCACTGCTCTCGCCGTGCAGCGCGCTGCTGCTCCCATCATTCTTCGCCTATGCGTTCTCGAGCAGGCGCGCCCTGGTGGCTCGCACGATGGTCTTCTACCTCGGGCTACTGCTCACCCTGGTCCCCTTGGGGACCGGGGCGAGCGCTGCCTCGTCGCTCTTCTACGGGCATCGTCCGCTCCTGA
>CBDTZB010000275.1:0-4412 GCA_965364795.1 uncultured Nocardioides sp. | reverse complement strand
TCCGCGCCGCCACGGCGGTAGAGAAACTTGTTGACGTGGAGGATCCTCACGGAGTCACGGCCTGGGCAACGTCGTCCTCGACGTCGATGAGCGGAGGCGCGAGGGGGGCCAGCCGCTCCCCTGCTCCCCCGACGTTGAACTCGCTGTTGTCATCGACGATGTGGAAGGCGGCGTAGATGCGGTCCATGTCTTGGAGGTACTCGCCTCGCTCATCGACGGCGTACTGCGAACGCCCGACCATCTCGAAACCGAAGTCTTCCTCGAAGTTCTCCTTGACCCGACCGTTCGGGCCCCATTCCACCGCGATTCCGACGGTCGCCTGAGCGGCGTCATCAACGATGTAGGCGCCGTAGGAGATCAGGGCGCGAGCCAGGATCTTCGCCGGCTCAGACTTCAGATCATCCACGTCGAAGTCCGGGGGAAGAGTCACCAGTGCCCCCATCCGGCCGGCCTCGAGCGTTCCCTTGTAGGCGTAGGCGTAGTCCTCATCGGAGGTGCGGGCAGGCCAGCGGTAGCCGCCGGAGAGCACTGAGAGCATCGAGTCCGCGACGGTGATCTTCAACGCGTGCCGGATCGTGCCCCCTGGCACCCACTCGCCGACCCTGATCGTGCCGCCGAAGGCGGTCATCCCGGAGCCACCGTGCGAGCCGTATCCGGGGTCGCTGGGCGTGGCCCCGGTCAGGATCGAGCTCCCCCGCCAGACCGGGGAGGCGTACTGCGACACCACGCTGCCGTCTTCGCAGACGTGCATCGGCTGCGTCTCCACCAGCGTGTAGTCGGGTAGCACCACTGCGGCTGCGTGGTTAGGGGTCTGACCCGTGTAGTCGGGGTCGGTCTGCCATCCCTCAGGGATGGGGACGTCCTCCACCAAGACCTCGTCAGTGGCGTCCGCGCAACGAGAACGTCCGAGCACCCACCCGGCGGTGGTCCTCATGACGTCTTTGGTCGACGCTTGAGGGTCGGCGATGATCAGGTCCTCTTCGGCCATCACCGTCAGGTCGCTGGCCACGACGGGGAAGGGCACGAGTTCGGCGTCGTTGCCCCGGGGATAGTTCCAGATCGACTCTGCCGGGTAGGGCCACAGGAGCGGGTCGCGCACTCCGGGGACGTCGTCACCCGAGAAGAATCCGCACGAACTCAGGACCAGACTCAACGACAGGAAGCCCACCCAGCGAACCGGGCGGGAGACCGTTCGGGAAGGGGTGGGCACGTTGCGGCACTTGCGCATGCTCAGTAGGCACCCCGGCGGGTGATCACGGCGCCGAAGGTCGACAGCAGGACCTTCAGGTCATCCAGAGCGGTCCAGCCGCGGTTGTAGGTCAGGTCAAGGTCGATGGCGGTCTCCCGGTCGAGGTCCGAACGTCCGCTGACTTGCCACAGCCCAGTGACACCCGGCAGCACGTTGAGTCGAAGTGACTCCCTCTCAGAGTACGCCGCCACCTCATCAGGCAGCGCCGGGCGCGGGCCCACCAGCGCCATCTCGCCCCGAACGACGTTCACCAACTGGGGCAATTCGTCCAATGAGGTCTTGCGCAGCAGAGATCCCACACGAGTCACCCGGGGGTCCGACCGCAGTTTGAACAGCGGACCCGCTGCCTCGTTGTGGCCAGCGAGCGCCGGCTGCAGCGCCTCCGCGCCCTGACACATCGTGCGCAGTTTGTACATCGTGAAGCTTCGGCCATCCAGGCCGACGCGGGTTTGGCGGAAGACGGCGCCGCCGCGGCTCTCGAGACGCACCACCACGACGATCAGAAGAAGAACGGGCAGGCCGATCAGCAGGAGAAGGGCGGCGACCACTCGGTTGACCGCGTCCCGCCGGGCGCTGAGCACCCAGCCACGCGGCGCGCGGCGCGGCGCGAGGTGAACTCGCTCTGCGTGTAGAACGGTCATCGCGATCCCCCCAGGATCCGGCTGATTTCCCACCATCATGAGGATCTGCCGACGATCCCCATGACCTTGTCTAGTAGGAACTTTAGCGCCGAAAAACGGGCCGGCCGCGTCTCGAGCGGCGGTCGCCGAGCCAGGTGTTGGTGTCGTTACCCGCCTGTTGCCGAGGGTTCCGCCAACCCAGGGGATCTGCTCTCGCGGAACGGCTCTGAAGCTGTTACCTAACTGTTGAACTGTTGCTGTGCGGCCTCTAGACCTTTGTCGATCAGGGTTTCGACGGCATCGGCGGCGCGATCGACTTGGAACGGCAGCACTTTGCGCTCGCTGGTGGAGTAGTTCGACAACAGGAAGTCCGCGGGGTCCTGGCGACCAGGGGGTCGCCCGACGCCCACGCGCACGCGGTGGAAGTCACCGGTGCCCAGTGATGAGCGCAGCGAACGCAGCCCGTTGTGACCGTTGTCCCCGCCACCGAGCTTGACGCGCATGGTGTCAAAGGGGATGTCGAGTTCGTCGTGCACCGCAATCACACGATCAGCGGGCACCTTATAGAAGGTAGCCAACGCCTTAGTGGGGCCACCGAGCGTGTTCATGTAGGTGCGCGGTCGGGCCAACACGACGCGGGGACCATCGGTTCCCGGTGCGCCGAGTCGGCCTTCGACCACGTCCGCTTGTCCGCTCTTGTGGGCCCTAAAGGACCCGGAGAGTCGCTGGGCCAGCTCCTCGATGACGAGATAGCCGACGTTGTGTCGGTGGCCGGCGTAGGTCTTCCCGGGGTTTCCCAGTCCCACCACCAGCCACACGTCACCACTCATCGAGCTCTCCCTGTCAACGGGGTCATCAAGGCCGTTGGGTTCCACGGGCGCCAACCAGCGCCCGAGGAACCACCGCACGCGACTCCACATCACGCGCTGGTCACTCCGAGTCGGAGTCGCCTTCGCTCTTCTCTTCGGCGTCCTCATCAGACTCTTCGCGCTCGATGCCGGCTTCGGCCTCGAGCTCTTCGAGCTCGGACTCCAGGGCCTCTTCGCTCTGCTGCTCGGTGATGTTCACGATCAGCGTCTCGGGGTCGAGGAGCAGCTCGCTGCCCTCGGGCAGGATCAGGTCGGAGGCGAGGATCTGCGTGCCCGCGGCCAAGCCCTCGATGGAGACCTCGATGTACTCGGGGATGTTCGCGGCCTCGGCCTCGAGCTGCACCGAGGAGTTCTCGGTGACGACCAGCGAGTCGCGTGCGGCTTCGCCCACGACGTGGATGACGACGTCGACGGTGTACTTCTCGCCCTTGCGGACGGCGACGAAGTCGATGTGCTCGAGCGAGCGACGCAACGGGTCGACCTGGACCTGCTTGGTCAGGGCGAGCTGCGAGGTGCCCTCGATGTCGAGTTCAAGGAGGGTGTTGGACCCACCCTTCTTGAGCGCAAGCATGGTGGCGTGGCCGGGGAGGGTGATGTGCACGGCCTCGTTGCCCTGACCGTAAACAACGGCGGGAACCTTGTCCGCACGACGGATACGACGCGCAGCGCCCTTGCCGAACTCGGTGCGGTTCTCGGCCTGAATCTTCTCGGCTGCCATGTCGGTCTCCTCTAGCTCAGATGACGTCGGCGACGTCTGGGGTCAAAGTGCAGTGGTCGCCGCGGAGTAGAGAGATCCGGCCCAGTCGATCACGGAGATCCTTGAGACAGGCTCAGGCTCCCTCGCCGAGGCAACTTCACAATCCTACGGAATCTGTGGTCCCGATGCGAATCCGAGCCGTCAGGCATGACCGTCGAACATCGAGGTGACCGAACCGTCCTCGAAGACCTCGCGGATGGCGCGCGCCACCAGCGGGGCGATCGACAAGCAGGTGAGCTTCTCGAACTGCTGGGCCTCGGTGAGAGGAAGTGTGTTGGTCACCACGATCTCGACGGCCGGGGAGTTCTTCAGTCGCTCCACCGCGGGGTCCGAGAGGATCGCGTGGGTGGCTGCGATAACCACTCCAGCGGCACCGTCGGCCATGATCGCTTCCGCGGCCTTTACGATGGTTCCGCCGGTGTCGATCATGTCGTCCACCAGCACGCACATGCGGCCGGCAACTTCACCGACGACACGGTTGGCGACGGTCTCGTTGGGTCGGTCGGTACGCCGCGACTTGTGGATGAACGCCAGCGGCGCTCCCCCGAGCCGGGCCGACCAACGCTCGGCGACCTTGATCCGACCAGCGTCCGGGGAGACGACGGCGAGGGACTGACCGCCGTACTTCTCCTTGACGTAGTCAGCGAGGATCGGCAGGGCCATCAGGTGATCGACAGGGCCGTCGAAGAAGCCCTGGATCTGATCGGCGTGCAGGTCGACGGTGATCAGGCGGTCAGCACCGGCGGTCTTGAACAGGTCCGCCATCAGGCGGGCCGAGATCGGCTCGCGGCCGCGGTGCTTCTTGTCCTGACGGGCGTAACCGTAGAACGGCATGACCACGGTGATCCGCTTAGCGCTGGCACGCTTGAGGGCGTCGACCATGATCAGGTGCTCCATGATCCACTCGTTCACCGGAG
>CBDTZB010000274.1:0-4417 GCA_965364795.1 uncultured Nocardioides sp. | reverse complement strand
AGGCCTTCTGTTACAACCAGGTCCGGTCGATCGCCGGGTGCCTGCTGGAGATCGGCCGCGGCAACCGCAAGCCGATCTGGATGGCCGAGGTCCTCGCCGCCATGGACCGCTCCGTCGCGGCCGCCGTGGCCCCGCCGCAGGGCCTTGTCCTCGAGGCCGTCCAGTACGGAGACAAGTTCCCGCCAAGCGCGTCGGGGCCGGTCCCCGGTTGACCGTGCGCACGTCGGGGGGCGTGTTCGTACCCGTGTTCGGGCCGTGCGCGCTGACCGAATCGCGGGAACACCGCAGCAAACAGGTACGTCGGGGTCATGGCAGTCAATAGGCTGCGCACGGACGTTTCGTGTGCAGGGGTTCCGCCCGGGGAGGGCAGGGTTCCGCAGCCCGGACGTCCAAAGACGCAGGTAGCAGTTGCCGCAGTACTGACCGGCCCGTCACGGGGCCGACCACACGACCGTGACCGGGGTGGGAGCAGCGACGTTGCGACGTCGGTTTGCACCGCTTCGGTGCACCGCACGACGCAAGGTCTCGCAGTATGAGCACTCGTTCCTTCCGCACCCGCGCCAAGTCCGCTCTGTTGAGCGCGACCCTGGCCACCAGCGTCCTGGTGCCACTGAGCGCCACGCCGGCCATGGCGTTCAACCAAGGCACGATCGACGGCTACGTCACGGACAGCGGGGCACTCGGCCTCGGGCTGGGCAACATCTGCGTCGAGGTCTTCGACCAGAATGGTGTCTACACGGGTCTGTCGGATGTGACGTTGACCGACACCCAAGGGCAGGACGAGGTGGGCTGGTTCTCTGTGGAGGGCTTCGAGGCTGGGGTCTACACGGTGCGATACCGCGACTGCGGCAGCCAGCGGATCCCGAACACTTCGCCGAACAACACCTTCGCGACACTCGCTGAGCAGGACTACACCAGCGGTTGGTTCAGCGGCGGCGACACCGCGGCCGGTTGGCTGGCGATCTCGCAGTCCGTGTCCGTCGAGGGGGAGAATGCGTCGGGACGCGCCGGCTTCGAGGCCGACGCCAGCGCCACGCTGGAACCGGACGCCGCCTTCTCCGGCACGGTAAGTGATGCCACGGATTCGTCGCTGTTGGGTGGCGTCTGCGTGCAGGTCCTCGATGCGGCGACGGGTGCACTCGTAGCTGAGTTCGTCACCTCCGACGGGTCGGTGACCAGCCAGGGCCAGTACGGCGTCAAGGGACTCTTCGCCGGCACGTACAAGATTTACTTCCGGGATGACGAGCCGGACTGTGGCAAGACCTCCCGGCCCGCCGGCACCCAGGCGAACCCCGCAGCCTCGACGCTGTTCAGCCACGCCAACGAGTACTGGGACAACAAGGCGGACCTCGCAACGGCCAGCTCCATCGAGCTCCCGGCCAACGGTGGCGCAGCGGGTCCGATCAACGCGTCCCTCGCCCGCATCGGACAGACGCAGGGCTTCCAAGGACGTGTCCTCGACGACAGCAACCAGGCCGCCGCGGGCGTCTGTGTGAGTGCCTACGCCGATCGCGCCGCCATCCCGGTCAACACGACGACGACCAACGCCTCCGGTGACTACCGGCTGACGGTCGCCTCGGCTGGCGCCTACTGGTTGGAGATCCACGAGCGCTGTGTTGGGCCAGCAGTTGCGACCCACCGGGACGACATCTACGTGGCCGAGGTGCACCCCAACGTCCACTACGCCGACCAGCAGAGCACGACCGGCCGCGTCCTGACGCTCCAGGAGGTCTTCGGTGGCAGCACGACCGTGCCAGCCAACTCGGCCCGCCAGTCCATCAACCCGAACGCCTTCACAGCACTCAACCTCCAGGTCGCAAAGCGCGGCAGCATGAGCGGCACGGTGACGGATTCGGCAACACCCGCAGCGCCCCTGTCGGGTGTCTGCGTCGTCGCCCTCGAGGGCGCCTTCGCGCAGAGCAACCCGTCGCCGTTCGCCGTCACCGGCGACGACGGCGCGTTCACGATCTCGGGCGTCCGCCCCGGCAACTACGTCCTGCGTTACCTTCCGGTCGACGGTGACCAGGCCAGCGGTCCGGGCAACTGCCCCGGCCAGCAGACGCGGTCGACGTTCCTCGGGGAGTACTTCCAGGACTCCAACAGTCGCTCCGGTGCCACCCTTGTTGCGGTTACCAACGGCGCAGCCGTGACCGGCCGCAACGCCTCGTTGCGCCCGGTCGGGCAGACCGCGTCGATCAAGGGCCGGGTCACCCGTGAGTCGGGTGGCGCTGGCGCCGTCGGCATCTGTGTCCGTGCGCTCGACCTCGACGGCAACCAGATCGCCCAGACCGCGTCCAAGGCGGCCGACGCGACTGCCACACCTGCTGTGGCAGCAGGTGACTACACGATCGCCGGCCTCCCGTCCGGGCAGTACACCGTGCAGTTCCTGCGGCCCGGTGCCCCGGGCGCCAAGGCGTCCGACCCGGCATGTGCCGGATCGGCTCCGGCCTTGACCAGTCCTGACTACATCGTCACGGAATGGTTCAACAACCAGCGTCGCGCCTCGGCGGCTCAGTCGGTCACCGTCGGGACCACGGACGTGACCAACGTCAACGGCGCCGTGGCTCCGGGGTCTCGGATCGGTGGTGCCGTCTCCGGCAACAGCGGTGCAACCATCTGTGTCGAGCTGCTCGACGCATCCCAGGTCGTCCATCGCTCAGCCCAGACGACGGGGAGCTACACCTTCGAGAGCATCGCCCCGGGCACGTGGTTCGTCCGCTTTGACGACCAGGACCCCAACGGCACGTGCGGCGGCGCGTCCTTCAGTGCCACGTCCGACACCTACCGCACAGAGTTCTTCCAGAACAAGTTCGCGTTCAACGATGCGACGCCCGTGACCGTGGCCGCGAACGCGGAGCGAGTCTCGATCGACGCAGCGATGAACCCTGTCCAGACCTCGGGCGTCGCGGCCGGCACGCTCACGGGCTACGTGTACGACCCGGATCTCGATGGTTCCGGCAGCGATGAGAAGCGGCCCTTGAACAACATCGTCGTCGAGGTCTTCCGGTTCACCCAGGACCCGGCCGTCGACGCGCCCGTCGCCTCCGACACCACCGGGGCGACCACGATCAACCGGCTCTACCTGCGATGCCCCGACTCGGAGGGCTTCGACAACCCAGCAACCAGCGGCTGTGAGACTGGGCCACCGATCCCTCCCCCCGCGGAGACCGAGAACGCCGTCGTTGCCAATGCACCATTGACGGCGCAGGGCCATTGGGAGATCGCGAACCTCCCGTTGGGGTCCTACAAGGTGCGGTTCCGTGACCCTCAGGGCATCTTCGCGACCGAGTGGTATCGCGGCTCGGCGACCTTTGCCGACGGCTTCTCCATCGTTCTCAGCGCGAACGGTCAGGTCATCGAACTCGGTGAGGAGACCTTCGACCTCGACAACTACGACAGCGACCGTCGAGCAACGGCGCCGAACAGCACGGCTGCAGGTTCGGCGACCGACCCCGACGACCCAGCCGTGCCCAAGGATCCCGCCACCGCTCAGCCCAGCGACTTCGGGGTGCGCAAGGAATGTGGCATCAACGGCTCCCCGGCCTACTGCAACGAGTTGCGGACCATTCTCGGCGTTGCCGGGAACGTTGCCGGACGCGTCACCGTCGAGCAGACCGGTGAGGTGATCAAGGGTGTTCGCGTCGACCTCCTCGAGGAGGCTTCTGCGAAGGTGGCCTTCTCCGCCTTCACTGCCTCCGATGGCCGCTACCAGATCCCGGGCGTGATCCCGGGTGGGTACAAGGTGGAGTTCACGCCCGCCGACGCCAACCTCGCTGGCGAGTTCTTCAACAATCAGATGACGTTCGGTGCAGCCGACGTCATCGCGGTCGGGGCCAGCAGCACACGGACCAACGTCAACGCCGCACTGAAGAGGAACACCGCCCCGAAGGCTGGTGACGACAAGCGTCAGGTCGAGGTCAACAAGTCGGCGACCTTCAACGACCTGATGTCCAACGACGTCGACCCCGAGGGCGACGCGATCACCATCAAGTCGGTCGGCTCCGCCTCGCACGGTTCGGTCGTTCTCAACGCTGATGGGTCGGTGACCTACACGCCAGAGACCGACAACCAGACCGATGCGACGTTCCCCTACACCATCGCCGACACTCGCGGCCTGACGGACACCGCCACGGTGACCGTCAAGGTCGTCGGTGAGATCATCGGCATCCCGCCGACCGCCGTTGACGACGAGGCCACGACCGCGACCGGCACACCGGTCACGATCAACGTCCTCGCCAACGACACGGACCCGGACGGGACCGCGCCGTTGCAGCTCACCGGTGTCGGCGTGCCGTTCCACGGCACCGCCGTCATCCAGGGCTCGTCCGTCCGGTACACACCGGAGGCAAGCTTCGGCGGCCTCGACCAGTTCTTCTACGAGATCACCGACTCGCAGGGCTTCACGGCCAACGCGAAG
>CBDTZB010000273.1:0-4422 GCA_965364795.1 uncultured Nocardioides sp. | reverse complement strand
GTCGCGGATGCTGCCCACCCTGTTGGAGCTTCCGGTCGGGCAGGCGGTGCACCGGTTCGGCGTACCCGCCCTGGGGGCCGGAACCACCCATCAGGAGGCCTTCACCATCCGCACCGAGCGACGCGGCGTGATCACGGTTGGTCCCGCCACCACCAGACGGGGCGACCCGCTCGGTCTCTTCTCGCGCGACTCCCTGTGGACCGAGGTCCATGAGGTGCTGGTGCGACCCCCGATGGTGCCGTTGGACGCCTTGGGCGCTGGACTCCTGCGCGATCTCGAAGGAGTCAGCACCGACGCCGTCTCGTCCTCGGATCTGGCCTTCCACGCCCTGCGTGAATACGTGCCCGGCGACGATCTGCGACACGTGCACTGGCGGTCCTCGGCGAAGATGATGGGTGCCGGGAACGACGCACTGCTGGTTCGCCAGTACCTCGACACCCGTCGCAGTCACGCCACGATCGTGGTCGACGATCGGGCGGCCAGTTGGTCCACGGACGAGAGCTTCGAGACGGCCATGTCGGTGACCGCCTCGATCATTATCCGAGCGGTGCTCGACGACTTCGAGGCTTCCTTCCTGTGCGGTGCCCAGGCCTCGAGCGGCAGCGATGGGAACCTTGCGCTCGACGCCGTGTGTCGAGCAACCACGGGAACTGAGGGACTGGTCCGCGCAGCTCAACGCGCCGCGCGGACCGCCGCAGACACCAGCCTGCTCTTCCTGGTCACCGGGGCGGAGTGTCCCTTCGAGGACGTCCTCCGGGCCGGTGCGGTGTTCTCTCCTGAAGTGCGCCGGATCTGCGTGGTGATCGATCCTTCGGTGACGGCAGGCGTCACGGAGGCAGGCGGGGTCACCGTCCTGCGGTTGCCCGACAAGTCCGATCTGCCGGGTCTGTTGCACTGGAGCACCACATGAGCGCGAGAAGCAGTTCCACCCGTAGTGCGACCCGTCGGGCACCTCGTTCCTGGCGGTTCACCCGCGAGCAGGTGATCGACGCCGCCTTCCTGGCCGCGCTCATGGTCGTCGCGCTGGCCGGTCTGACGACCACCTTCACCGGAGTGCAGGTGGTCCTCGTGGGGGCCGTCGGAGTGGTCGTCGGGATCGCCATCGTCCACGTCACCCGGGCGCTGGGGTGGCCGGGGGTGGCTGCCGCTGTGCTGGGTCTGGCCGTCTTCCTCCTGCTGGGCGGGCCCCTGTGCCTGCGTGACTCGGGGCCCTCGGCGTTCGTGCCTGGACCCGCAACCTTGAGCGAGTTGATTGATCAGGTCTTGTTCGGGTGGAAGGACCTACTCACCACCCTGCCACCGGTCGACGGATCGGGATCGCTGTTGGTCCTGCCGTGGGCGCTCGGCCTCGCCGCAGGTCTGGCGGGCGCCGGCTTGGCCAGGTGGGCACGACCGTCGACCGCGGCTCTTCCTCTGGTCGTGCCCGCGGCGGTGCTGACGCTGGTGATCCTGATCGGCGTACGCCGCCCCCAGTCGCTGTGGCTGCAGGGGGTGGTCTTCGCGATCCTGGCGCTCGGCTGGCTAGTGGTGCGGACCCGACGCAACGCCACTCCGGTCACCGGGGGAGTGGGCGCTCGGGGCCGCCTGATGATGGCTACCGCACTGGTGCTGATCGCGGGGGTCCTGGCGCTGCCGGTGACGTCCTGGCTGACCGGGCCGGACGAAGAGCGTGTCGTCCTGCGGACCTACGTGACGCCACCCTTCGACGTCGGTCAGTACCCCTCGCCGTTGGCCTCCTTCCGGCGCTACGTCGAAACGCCCAACCCGGACCCCATGGTGAACCGCTACGACTCCACGCTCCTGACGGTCCAGGGAGCTCCGGCGGGATCGCGGATCAGGATCGCCGCGCTCGACTACTACGACGGCATCGTGTGGGGCGCGGCCAACAACACGATCCCGGGCAGCAGCACCGACTCCTTCCAACGGGTCTCCTCAGTGATCGACAACCCCGTGGAGGGGGAGGCCGCTCAGATCGAGGTCACGGTCGAGGAGGGGTACGACGACGTCTGGCTTCCCACCATCGGGGCGCTACAGACGATGGAGTTCGAGGAGGGCGACACCGAGGGCAAGAGCGAGACCTTCCGCTACAACCTGGCCACCAAGACCGCAGTCGTGCCCAGCGGGGTCCGTGCCGGAGACGTCTACCGCTTCAACACGGTGGTGCCCCTGGACGAGGTCAAGGCGACCGATGCCCCGTCGGGGATGACGACCGACGCCGCCTTTGCAGCTTCGTTCCTAGAGACCCAGCGCCGGGAGTGGAGCGGCGGCGAGAGCGACCCGATGGCGCGGGTGTTCGCGGTGGCGGAACACCTGCGCACCGAGGGGCGCTACTCCGACGGGGTGATCGAGGCCGAACGGGCCTACCGGGCCGGGCACAACGTGCGACGGTTGGGGGACGAGTTCGCGAATGCGCCGATCATGGCCGGCAACGATGAGCAGTACGCCGCGATCATGGCCCTGATGGCCAACAGCCTCGGCGTCCCTGCTCGGGTCGTGATGGGAGCCGAAGTGCCCGACAACGGCGTGGTCAAGGGCGAGGACATCAAGGCCTGGGTCGAGCTGCGGGTCGCTGACGGCTCGTGGCGAACCCTGCCGACCGAGCGATTCATGGGTAAGAAGAAGCCCGCCGAACAGCCACCGGTCACCCAGCAGGAACAGAGCGGCACCACCGTCCCGCCACCGGCGCCGATCCCGCCGCCCTCGACCCTGGCCGAGCAGAACGACACCGAACTCCAGGCCCGCAAAGGCGACGGGGACCAGAACGACTCCGGATCGTGGTTGCCGGCCTGGGCCCGCTACGTCCTGATCGCTGTGGGTGGACCGCTTCTTCTGGCTGCGCTCATCATCGGCACCATCGTGGGCCTCAAGGTGGCCCGGCGTCGTCGCCGGCGCACCGCCCCACGCGTGTCGGCTCGAGTGGTGGGCGGGTGGAACGACCTCATCGATCACGCCCGCGATCTGGGCCACGACGTACCGCTGCGGTCGGGGCACACCCGCCGCGAGCAGGCGCTGCTCGTCTCGGCGGGACGGGGTGCCGCATTGGCTCACGAGGCCGACGGACACATCTTCGGTCCCACCGAACCGTCGAGCGAGGTGGCCACTGCTTACTGGTCGGCCATCGATGGCGAGCGGCGGGCCATGTCCGGGGCCGTCAACCGTCGACGCCGTCTGCGTGCTGCGGTGAGTCTGCGCAGCTTGCGCCGGTCCCGCTGACCAACGCGGACTGAGGGAATGACCTCGAGGTCTCACCCGTTACCCCCTTGATGACTGCCAACCCCACACTCTCTGTCCTTGACCTCGCGCCCGTCCGCGCCGACCAGAGCAGCGCCGACGCGCTCTCGGCTGCCCGGTCCCTGGCCCAGCAGGCCGACGGCCTCGGGTACGAGCGCTACTGGGTCGCCGAGCACCACAACATGCCGGCGGTTGCTGCCACCAACCCGCCGGTTCTCATCGCCATCCTGGCCGCAGCCACCTCCCGGATTCGGGTCGGCTCGGGCGGAGTCATGCTGCCCAACCACGCCCCCTTGGTCGTGGCGGAACAGTTCGCGCTGTTGGAAGCGGCCTACCCCGACCGCATCGATCTCGGCATCGGCCGGGCGCCGGGCACGGACCCGGTGACGAGTTGGGCCCTGCGCCACGGCGGTGGTGGGGTGAGTGACGACGCGGTCAACCACTTCCCTGAGTACGTCGACAACGTGGTGGCGATGATGTCGCCCGACGGAGTGGGCGTCTCGGTCCAGGGCCGTACCCACACCCTCAAGGCCACCCCGGACGCACGATCGGTGCCGACGGTCTGGCTGTTGGGGTCCTCCGACTACTCCGCCCGTTTGGCGGGGGAGAAGGGACTGCCCTACGTCTTCGCCCACCACTTCTCCGGGCAGGGGACCGCGGAGGCGCTCGCGCTGTACCGGTCCTCCTTCCGGCCGGCGAGCCACGGCGAGGGGACGCTCACCGAGCCGCGGACCTTCTTGACGGTCAACGTGTCGGTGGCCGAGACCCGCGAGGAGGCCGCGCGGCTGGCCCTTCCGCAGATGCTGCAGATGGTCAACTTGCGTACGGGAGCGCCCCTCACCGCCCAGCCTGCGGTCGAAGAGGCGGAGAAGACTCTGCAGACCCTTCCGGCCACCCACCGCGACCTTGTGGAGGCGATGACCAGGCGCTGGATCATCGACACCCCTGACGAGGCTCGGCGACGGATCAGGGAGTTCGCAGCCACCCACGCCATTGACGAAGTCATGGTGCACCCGGTCGGCGGCGCCTACTTGGGCACCGACCCGATGCGTTCCCCGGCCCGCGAAGACACCCTGGAGTGGATCTGCGACTGACCAACCTCCGCCCGGGTGGGTGGATTGGGCATTCGGAGCCCCCGGGCTCTATGCTGGCGTGTCGGCCCAACGTGGGTCTGTTGGCGGCGCCTCGCGG
>CBDTZB010000272.1:0-4427 GCA_965364795.1 uncultured Nocardioides sp. | reverse complement strand
CCCGAGATCGCCGCCCTGCGACTGCTGGTGGCGATCGAACGCCTCGGCAGCATCGGTGCCGCGGCCCGGGATCAAGGCATCAGTCAGCAAGCCGCCTCCGAGCGGCTTCGAGCCATGGAGACCCAGGTCGGATTCTCACTGGTGCAGCGCGGGGCCCGAGGGTCACGTCTGACCGATGCGGGTGTGGTCACGGCCAGTTGGGCCACGCGACTTCTCGACCTCGCCGACGAGACGGCGGCAGCCATCGAGGGCCTACGCACCGACAAGTCCCGAGGACTGGCGGTGTGGGCGAGCACGACCGTCGCCGAGAGCCTCCTGCCCCGATGGCTGGTGCGACTGCGGCAGCGACAACTGGACGCTGACGAGGAACCCGCCGCCGTCAGCCTGACGGCGGCCAATACGCGCTCTGTCCTCGAAGCCGTCCGCGCCGGGGCAGCAGACCTAGGCTTCATCGAGGGAGTCGAGGCCCCCACCGGGGTGCGACACCAGGCCGTGGCCAGCGACGAGTTGATCCTGGTCGCCGCGCCGGGAAGCGCCTTGGCTCACCCCGGCGGACGAGGCTCCACCCCGCAGCCACTGTCGCCCGAGCAGGTCGCGAGGCTGCCGCTCACCAGCCGCGAAAGAGGCTCGGGGACCAGAGAGGTGCTGGAGGTGGCGTTGGCCGCCCACGGACTGACCATGGGTGACGCGGTCATTGAACTCACCACCGCCACCACGATCCGGGCCGCAGTGCTGGCCCGGAGCTCACCAGCGTTCCTGAGCCGACGTCTGGTGGAACGCGACATCGAGCAGGGCCTACTCGTCGCGGTCCCGACCCGCGACCTGAACCTGACCCGCGTCTTCCGTGCAGTCTGGGTCGGCGGACGCGTTCCCCCGGTCGGCCCGGTGCGTGACCTGATCGCTATCGCCCGCCAGGACGGGACAACCGCCGACACGATAGGAATGACCCCATGACCACTGCTGGTACGCCGTCCCGGAACACCACCGGTGGTCCCTCCTGGATCGGAATCGGAGCCCAGCGAAGCGGCACCACCTGGTTCACCGGACTGCTGCTGCAACACCCCCGCGTGGGGTTGGGCACCAACGACAAGAAGGAGCAGCACCTGCTCCACAAGGTCGCTGACGGGCTCACACCGCCCGAGGAGTACGCCGCCCTGTTCCCCGCGGACGACCTCCTGCGTGGCGAATGGACCCCCCAATACCTGCGCCAACCGTCCACCGCGACGGCTGCGGCCACCCTGTTCCCCGACGTACCTGTGTTCGTGCTTTTGCGCGACCCCCTTGAGCGCTATCGGTCCTCGATGCGGTTGGCCGCCGGGCGGAAGCGTTCCTACCCCTATCCCGTGCAGCCGATCCTGCAGACCTGGAGCGGCTTCTACGCCGACCAACTCGACGGCTGGGCCTCCAAGGTCGGTCGGGAGCGCATCCACGTCGGGCTCTACGAAGACGCGGCCGCGAACCCCCAGGCCGCCGTCGACGCCGCCTGGGCCCGCCTGGGCCTCGAGCCGGTGCCGCTCAAGGCTGCGGAGCAGAAGTCCTCATCGAGCAGCAAGGCCGACTGGGAGTGGCCCGAGGGTCTGGAGGAGACGTTGCGAACGATGTACCTCCCGCAGCTTCCGCGGCTCGAAGCCGACTGGGGCCTCGACCTCAGCCGGTGGACTATCGCCGGCTGACCTGCCCGGTCAGCGACGTCGCGACAGCACCGGGCGCAGGATCAAGGCGACCGCAAGCAGCCCGCCGGCGAACAACCCGAACCAAACGGCGTCCTCGCGCACCTGGGTCAGCACGTCGGGCGGGGTCTCCGGCACGGCCGCGTCGGCCTTCTCAGCGGCGATCTCCACCGAGTCGACGGAGCCATCCTTGCGAGGACTCAGCGGCCGCAGGAGGGCTTCGACGGGCTGAGCGACTCCGGCGCCGGTGCGCAGATCGTGGGTCGGATCCGGCCCCACCCCGGACGGCTCACGCACCCCACCGGTGGCGGTGCCGTAGAGCCGCGCCAGGATCTGCGCGTTCGTCTCCGTGGGGTAGGCCGACTTGAGCAGAGCGAGGATCCCGCTGATCTGCGCCGCGGCTATCCGGCTGGAGGTCTCCGGCAGCGCACACGTTTCTCCGTTGAGGCCGTAGCTCACCCCGCCCGCCGTCGGCACCGCGATGTCGATCCGGGAGTTCTGCAGCACCGAAGCAGCCGCGTCCTCGCCGGCGCGCGCGGAGGCGCTGACCGCGACCACGTCGTCGTACCCCGCGGGCCAGACGTAGTCGCGGGCGTCGATGCCGGGTCGCATGTCGCCTTCGGAGGTGAAGAAAATCTCGCTGCCCGCCTCCTCGGGTGCCGGGAGGTCACCGGCGCTCGCCACCACGATCACTCCGGCGTCGCCCACGGCGCGTACGGCGGCCTCCAGCGTGGGGTCCGGGTTGCGCAGGGCGATCGAGACGTTGGCGATGTCGATGCTCAGTCGTTGGGCGTTCTGGGCCACCCACCGAAGCCCGGCGACCACGCGGGGCAACTCCACCCCGGCCTGCCCGGTATCGGGGACGGTCGCGTCGTAGACCTGGACGTCGACCACCGAGGCTGCTGGCGCGATCCCGATGGGCTCTGGGGGCGCATCCTCGCGCGCGACGGCGGAGGCACCAGATCGCGGCGGGCCGACGATGAGCCCGGCCATAGCCGTCCCCTGGTAGTCCTCGACTGCCTCGGTGATGGCGGTCAGATGCCGTGCCACCACCTGCGGTGAAGGACCGACCCCGGAGTCGAGGACGGCCACGGTCTGACCCTGACCTGGTGCTGTGCCGCGGTCGAGGAGCAACTGATGGGCTCGGGCTATTTGGAGCGACGACAACGCCTCGCTCGACGTCGTGGTGGGCTCCGACGCGGTCTCGGGGCGGATCTGGGAGCAGTCGGAGCCGTCGGCGTACGCCGGCAGCATTCCCAGCCCGGGTGCCAGGGTCAGCATCGCTCCGGCCAATCCACTGCCCAAGGCTGCGCTGCGCCCTAACCTGCCCGGCCCTACTGGTCGCACGTGGGAGCCTGCGAGTCACGGGCGGGAGGGCAGAGAGCGGCGTCGACCGACAACGAAACCCCTCGCTCGAAGAGGTCCAGCCACGAGTCCGGGATCACCGGAAGATCCACCTCGCCAAAGCCCAGGTTGCCGACCACCGCGGGCCCGACCAGTTCGTAGTCGAAGCCCCGATCGTCAATCAGGTGGGGCTCGCCCTGCTCCGGGTTGTCGAAGCCACCGGATAGGACGAGCGCACCGAACCCCGGCTCGACCACCGGGTCGCTCAGGGTGGCCTTGAGTCCTTCCGGCACCGCCGCGTCGTCCGTCGGGTTCGAGGCCAACAGCACGATCGGCTCTGCGTCGCCAGGCTCGAGCAGGGCGCAGTACGAACCGGTCACGTCCGTGAGGGTTCCCTCGGGCCAGCGAGCCGAGCGATAGGGCGCATCGACCGTCGGCACCCCCGGGGCGGTCTCGACCGGCAACGGTCGGGGCAACTGCTTGGCTGGTCCGCTGGCCGTGGCGGTGTAGACGATCTCGGCGAAGTCGCTCAACTCCGCAGCACCCTCGGCGGTGAGCACGAACGTCAGCCCACCGACCTGGTAGTAGTCACCGACCCGGCTGCCCGAAGGCAGATCGGCGGCACCGGCGCCGCTGTAGGTCCGCCCCGACTCCGGGAGGCGGATGCTGCTCGCGTCGAGCGGATCGCCGGTCGGGAAGAGCCGCAACCAACTCGCCGGCACCGCGATGGGTTCGCTCGTGGGGATCTCCAAGCCGGCCAGGACCCGGTCGCGGTCCTTGCCCAGGCGGTAGGAGTAGGCGCGGCGAGGACCGAGCGTGTTGTCGCCCAATTCCTCCTGCGCCTCCGCGATGAGGTACGTCGCCCCGTCCGCGCTCACCACCAGACCCCCTGCGGGCGCGGGGTCGACTGCGGCTTTCGGAGCGAGGTTCACCCGGATCCCGGCCCCGTCGTCGGTGCAGGCGGTCCAGCCGGTCTGGATCAGGTCCGCGGTTCCTGGAACCGGCGATGGAGCACCGAGGATCCCGATCAGGCCACCGCGCTTGACCTCCTTGAGGTCTTCTTCGGAGACCTCGTCAACCTCCTC
The DNA here is from genome assembly GCA_965364795.1 of uncultured Nocardioides sp. Lineage (GTDB taxonomy): Bacteria > Actinomycetota > Actinomycetes > Propionibacteriales > Nocardioidaceae > Nocardioides. The sequence continues at coordinate 328 of CBDTZB010000272.1, read as the reverse complement.
GACCGCCTGGCCGAAGATCAGTTGGGCAGAGGCGTAGTTGATCACCGGCCGCAGGACGGGTTCACCGTCCTCGGGGTAATCGAAGATGACGTAGTTCTGCCCGTCCGCCTCCGACCGCACCAGGCCGGGGTCCTTCCAATCCGCGCTGGGGCGATCGGTGAAGAAGCCGCCGATGGCCCCGCCTGCCAACAGCAGCACCGTGAGCGCTACGCCGCCGATCAGGGAACGCCCCGGGCGGGCTGGCTCCACCTCACGACCCCCAGGAGCTCCAGAGACGAAAGCGGTGACGAGCCGTCGACGACTGAACGAGTACGCCTCGACGAGGTCC
>CBDTZB010000271.1:0-4435 GCA_965364795.1 uncultured Nocardioides sp. | reverse complement strand
CTCGAAGTCAGCGCTGGATGCGTGGAGCAACGTCGTGGCCTCGGAGGTGATCGGCAACGGGATCACCTTCACCAACATCCACATGCCACTGGTCCGAACCCCGATGATCGCGCCCACCAAGATGTACGACAAGTTCCCCGCGATCTCACCGGCTCAAGCGGCCGATTCGGTGATCCGGGCCATGGTCGAGAAGCCGCACGAGATCAACACCGCTTTGGGCAACGTCGGCGCAGTGATGCACACGGTCGCACCGAAGTTGGCGTTCCGGGTGCTGAACATGGCCTACCACGTGTTCCCGGACTCTGCGGCCGCCAAGGGCGCGCCCGCGGCCGGCGGAACCCGGGAGTCCGAGCAGGTGCTGCTCGCCAAGGTCCTTAAGGGCGTGCACTGGTAGGCGCACCCCATCTCCGGTTCGCTTTCATGCTTCTACTAGACCGATGGGCGGTCTCCGCATGCGCTCGTTGAGTGAGCTGGTCACGGACGAAGGACTCCACGCAGCACGAGAACTGACGCTCTCGCAGGGACTGCGCGAAGTCGGCGGTGTGGAGCGTGTTCTCGCCTCCCTGGCGGTGGCTCAACAGGCGAAGGCCCTGTCCAGTCCCATCCACTGCTCGTCTCAGTGGAATCCACTCAACGGCACCTTCACGTACCACACCCACACGGTGGTCGATGACTTTTCGGCCAGCAACCTCGGGCTGGTGGCTCGACTGTTCTTCGATGCCTACAGCTTGGAGAAGCAGGACTGGTACTCCCAGTTCGTCGGCGGCGATAACCAGCCACTACCTGCTGGGGTGGACGCCTTCGCAGATGAGGTTCCCCGCAGTTTCCAGCTGGGGCAGGGCTACTTCGATTTCGGGGTGCCCCGGCTGCGTCGCTATCAGACGCTCATTGCGCTGAGACACGATGAAGCGGACACCGCTTCCGTGGTGTTGCGCAGCATTGATCATCACTTCGAGGTCCAACGACCCTCCAAGAAGGTCTACTTGCTGGCGCCGACGGGCGACTACTTCACGGTTGCCGACGGCAAGCTCCATTGGCATCACATCTGCACCGTGAGCGGCATCTCCCTACTGCCGGGGGCCTCGGACAAGCACTTCATGAACCTGCTTCGCTACCTGAAGCTCGACAGCAAGGAACGCAGGACCTACCTCGAAGAGGCACAGAGCTTCATCACGTTCGCCTCTCAGCTCTAACTCGTTGCGATCGGCCGACTCGGGTCGGTGATCCACCCGCTCCAACTTCCCGGGTAGAGCGCAGCGCGCACGCCCAACATCTCCAGAGCGATCACGTCGAGCGTGGCGGTCACGCCCGAGCCGCAGTAGGCCGCCACGGACCGGCCCGGCTCCAGGGCTCCGACTCCGGCGTACAACTCGCGTAGGGAGTCGCGGTCGCGGAACCGACCGTCCTCGGTCAGGTTGGCGGTCACGGGGGCGTTGACGGCACCGGGGATGTGCCCGGCGACGCGATCCTGGGGCTCGACCTCGCCGCGGTACCGGTCGGGCGTGCGGGCGTCCACCACGACGTCGACATCGGCCACTCCATCCGCTTCGACGGTCGGCATGTTGTCGGGCCGCGCGGTGAAGTCGCCGGCGCCCGGCGTGACGATCCCCTGTTCGATCGGTTCACCGAGGGCACGCCAGGCGGCTAACCCGCCGTCGAGCAGGCGAACATCCTGGTGGCCGTGGAAACGCAGCAACCACCAGCACCGGCCAGCCGCGAGTCCCGACCAGTCGTCATAGACCACGACAGGCCGGTCGTCACTGACGCCCGCTGAGCGCATGGCTGCCTCGAACGTGGCAGTCTCGGGTAGGGGGTGTCGACCCCCGGGGCCGGCTGGCGCGGCCAGCGCCGTATCCAGGTCGACGTACGCCGCGCCCGGGAGGTGGCCCGCGGCGTACTCCTGCGGACCCATGGGAGCGCCCATCTTGAACCTGACGTCAAGCAGCGTCACATCCGAGTGACAGGCGCGTAGGGCGCAGGCCGAGATCAAGGGTGAGGACATGGCCCCCACTCTGCCCGACCCATCAGCAAGAATCGCTCAGCGCGAGGCGCTCAACCGAACGGAAGCGGCTCGGGGGCGAGGCTGACGGCCTTGGCTCGGTCAGCAGTCAGTCCGCGGCGGTGGTGCTGTCGGCACAGGACCTCGTAAGCCACCTCGGCTGGGGGGCCCTCGCCCTCCTCGACGTCGCCCACGACCAGCACCTCGCCCTCGGTCACCATGATCCCGTCCTCGGTGCGCGCGTTGTGGGTGGCCCGTTTCCCGCACCAGCACAACGCCTGGACCTGAAGGACCTCGGTGCGATCGGCCAACTCGACCAGGCGAGCGGCGCCGGGGAACAGCCGGGTCCGGAAGTCGGTGAGAAGTCCGAAACAGAAGACGTCGATCTGCAGCTCGTCGACGACCTTCGCCAGAGCGTCGATGTGGGTCGGCGGGTAGAAGTGCACCTCGTCGCAGATGAGGTAGTCGATCCGGGCACCCTTGGTCAACGAATCGACCACGTAGCGCCAGAAGTCGAACTCCTCGGACACCTCGATGGCATCGTGCGACAACCCCAGGCGTGAGGTCAGGCGAGCCGACCCGGAACGATCGTGGGAGGTGAAGATTCGACCCACTCGTCCGCGTACCGAGTGGTTGTGGTTGGTCTGGAGCGCCAGCGTCGACTTGCCGGCGTTCATGGTTCCGGTCCAGAAGGTCAGCTCAGCCACGGCAGGATCTTCTCACCATCGAACCGGAACCTCTGACCCGCCCGCCGGGTTAGCCGACCTGACGCGGGATGCGCTCCACCAGGTGCCCGAACACGACGCTGCGGTTGTCGGTGTGGAAAAGCTCCGAGCACGTCACCAGGGTGATCAGCCGTTTGCCCACGTTGTCGGGCGCAGACAATCCGCCCGGCTCTGGGTTCACAGGTGTCGGATCCAGCACCCAGGATGCGGTGAAGGGGACGATGAGATCGGTGCCGCTCGTGTCGAGTTCGTAGAGGTAGGTCGCACTGCGGGTGCGGATCTCCACCTTGTCGCCCGCTCGAAGTTGCGGCAGGTCGGCGAACGGCTGTCCGTGGGTTATCCGGTGGGCGGCGATGACGTAGTTGCCCGCTTCCCCCACCGCGGCTGTGTTCTCAAGGTGGCCTACGCCGGCGGCGAGCACCTCGTCGTCGTCCCCCTCGAGGATGGGCACCGCGTAATCATCGCCGAAGCGTGGCACCGTCAAGATGGCGTCGGCGATACCGAACTCCGTGGTCACCGCATCTTGATCCGACGACCAACTTTGCTCCAGAGCCGCCACAACCTCGCTCTGCCGCTGCTCCGACACCCAGTTGGTTCCCCAGAACTGCCACGCCACCCAGGCCAGCACAACGACTCCAGCCAGCATCAGGGAGCCGCCCAGCGCCTGCAGCGCACGGCGCTGTCGGGCGGCTCGGCGGCTGGAGCGGTGCACCCGAGTTTGATCCTGAGTCACTCGGGCTCCTCTGCCGTTTGGGTTGCTGATCGGTGATCGGGTGATCGGGTGATTGCTGGTCTCACCATCACAGATGGCGGGGTCACGTCACGACACCCGGGCGATGTGAATGTGACGCTCTTCACATCGCGGCCCCGAGCCACTAGGTTCACATCGTCCGGTTCACCCCACCCACCACCGGACACATCCCCCACCATCCTATTGGGAGTCCTTCATGCCAGTGACCCACACCCTGCCTCGGTCCGCACGCGCCGGCCTTCGCCGCCGCGCAGCGGCCTGTGCAGTCGTCCTCACCGCGGGCCTGTTGGCCTCGGTCATGCCCAGCGCACCGGCGCAGGCCGACGGCCCCGGGGTCGGCACCCCGTGGGTCGTCACCCTGGGCGACTCCTACATCAGCGGTGAGGCTGGCCGCTGGGCCGGAAGCTCCAACGACTCCTCTTCCCGGGCCGATGCACTCGGGTCCACGGCGTACTTCGACAACGCGGCCGGAACCGGCGAAACGATCGAGCGGTGCCATCGCAGCCGGTCGGCTGAAGCCTTCATCGTCTCGAGTGGCGGCAGCACGGTGAAGGGAAAGAACCTCGCCTGCTCCGGTGCAACCACCGCGAGCAGCAACGGCAGCAACTTCAAGCCCGGACTCGACTTCGCGGACTTCGGAGGCGGAAAGATCGGTCAGGCCAAGGCGCTGCAACAGTTCGCTGGCTCCAACCGCGTCACCATGGTGGTCGTCTCCATCGGAGGCAACGACTTCAACTTCGCCGACATCGTCACCACCTGTGTCTCGAACTTCCTCTCCTCGCCGAACTGGTGGAAGGACTACTGCAACGACGACTCGTCGGTGACCGCCAACTTCACTGCGGGGAACGTGGCCTCGGTCAAGACCAAGATCGCCGGAGCCTTCGGCAACGTCCGCACCGCCATGCGCAACGCCGGGTACGCCGACAACTCCTGGACCCTGATGGTGCAGACCTACCCCTC
>CBDTZB010000270.1:0-4478 GCA_965364795.1 uncultured Nocardioides sp. | reverse complement strand
GCCCTGCTCGGGCTGATCGCCGTCGTGCGACGCGACGGTGGCCACTTCCCCGACGAGGTCACCAGAGTCGCGATGGTGGTCGGCTGCGCCGCACTCATCGTGCGCCGTCGCTACCCGGTCGCCGTGTGGCTGGTCACTCTTGTGCTCGCGGTCATCGGGCTGATCTCGGCTGAGGCGACGACCCCCGCGGTGCTGCCCTCGATCGTCGGGCTCTACACCCTCGCCTCGCTTCGGTCGCGGCGCGTGGGTCTTCTCGCCGCGGCGGCAACCGGTGCGGTTCTCGTGATCACTGTCGTGCTCGCTCTCGGCGCGACGTGGTCCACACCCGAGCCCTGGGCGGTCCTCGCGTGGAGCGGGATGCCGGTTGCCGCCGGCGACGCCGTCCGCAGCCAGCGGGCCATCATGGCCGCCGCACGGGAACGGGCCAGTCGGGCGGAGGCGACGCGCGAGGAGGAGGCCCAGCGGCGCGTCGTCGAGGAGCGGCTGCACATCGCGCGCGAACTGCACGACGTCGTCGCCCACCAGATCGCGGTGATCACGGTCCAGGCCGGCGTGGCCGGGCACCTTCTGGACACCGACCCGGCGCAGGCGCGCGAGGCGCTGGACCATGTCCGCAGCGCCGGGCAGTCGGTGCTCAGCGAGATGTCGACGATCCTTGGGGTGCTTCGCGAGGACCCCGCGGACCACCAACCAGTACAGGGACTCGAGGGGGTCGACGCGCTCGTGGTCGAGGCCCGGCGGGCCGGGCTCGCCGTCACGCTGCGGGTCTCAGGGGCCCCGGCCGAGCTGACGCCGGTCGTCAACCTGGCCGCGTTCCGGCTCGTCCAGGAGTCGCTGACCAACGCGCGCAAGCACGGTGGCGGCTCTGCCCTCGTGGAGATCGCGCACGAGGAACGGTCGCTGCGCATCGATGTCACGAACCCGGCTGGCCCCCAGCCCGCGACGGCGCCCGGTCTCGGCCTGGTCGGCATGCGCGAGAGGGTCCTGACGGCGGGAGGCACGCTCGAGGTCGGCTCGCGCACAGACGGAGCATTCCGCGTGCACGTCGAGCTCCCAGCCGCCCCGGCGGTCAGGGCGACGGCGGATGGAGCGCCCCGATGACGATCCGCGTTCTCCTCGCCGATGACCAGGCGCTCATCCGAGCGGGCTTCGCGGCGCTCGTCGGCTCCGCGGGCGATCTGGAGGTGGTCGGTCAGGCGGTCGACGGCGCCCAGGCCGTCGCACTCGCAAGAGAGTTGCGCCCGGACGTCGTCCTGATGGACATCCGGATGCCCGGAACCGACGGGCTCTCTGCTACGGAGCTCATCGCCAGCGACCCTGATCTCGACGGCGTGCGGGTGCTCGTGCTGACGACCTTCGAGGCCGACGACTCGGTGCTTGCGGCGCTGCGAGCAGGGGCAAGCGGGTTCCTTGGCAAAGGTGTGGAGCCGGCGGCGCTGCTTGAGGCGATCCGCGTCGTGGCTGGCGGGGAGGCCCTGCTGTCGCCGTCGGCGACCAAAAGCCTGATCGCGAGGATGCTCTCGACGACGAGCGGGCCCAGCGCCGGTCCCGGTGCCCTGGACGGCCTGACCGATCGGGAGAGCGAGGTTGTCGCACTCGTCGCCCACGGGCTCAGCAACCAGGAGATCGCGACAACGCTCGTCGTCTCCCCGCTGACGGCCAAAACCCACGTGAACCGCGCCATGTCGAAGCTCGGTGCCCGCGACCGCGCCCAACTCGTGGTGATGGCCTACCAGTCGGGGCTCGTCACACCCTGAGAGTTTCGCGCGGCATACCGCAGCCGCAGTACGTCCAAAGAGCCTGCGCTGGGACGACGACGCGCAGTACCGCCGCTTGGGAGGCTGGGGGCAACACCTAGCGGAAGAGTTTCCATGATTGAAGTGAACGAGCTGACCAAGCGGTTCGGCGACACCCTCGCCGTCGACCACGTCAGCTTCACCGTCCAGCCGGGCATCGTCACGGGCTTTCTCGGCCCCAACGGTGCCGGGAAGTCCACCACGATGCGGCTCATCCTGGGTCTTGACCGGCCCACGTCGGGCCACGCCCTTGTCAACGGACGCAGGTACGTCAAGTCGCCGGCGCCAATCAGTGAGCTCGGTGCCCTGCTCGATGCCCGCAACGCCGACAAGGCCCGCTCCGCACGGGCCCATCTGCGCGCCCTCGGGGCGACGGTCGGCCTCGGGGCCGGCCGCGTCGACGAGCTTCTCGAGGTCGTCGGACTCACGGACGTTGCGCGCCAGAAAGCCGGCTCCTTCTCGCTCGGTATGGGCCAGCGGCTCGGTATCGCCGCGGCCCTGCTGGGCGACCCGATGGTCGTCATGCTCGACGAACCGGTCAACGGTCTGGACCCGGACGGCATCCTGTGGATCCGGAACCTGCTCAAGGACCTGGCCACCGAGGGCCGCACGGTACTGCTGTCCTCGCACCTGATGAGCGAGATGGCGATGACCGCCGAGCACCTGCTGGTCATCGGACGCGGCCGGATCATGGCCGACATGCCGATGCAACAGTTCATCGCGGACAGCACCGGAAACCACGTGCACGTTCGCACCCCCGACGGCACGGCCCTGCGGGACCTGCTTGCGGCCCCCGCCATCACCATCGCCTCCGATACCCACGGCGTGCTCGACGTCGAAGGTCTCACAGCTGAGCAGATCGGCACGCGTGCCGCTGCTGCCGGGCTTGTCCTGTTCGAGCTCACTCCGATCAAGCCATCTCTCGAGGACGCCTACATGACGATGACCCGTGATGCGGTCGAGTTCCACGGGACCTCCACACACGCCCAGAACGAGACCGTCGGTGCGCTCAGCACCGCAGAGAAGGACCCATCATGAGCACCGACCTGCAGAACCCGGCGGCCCAGACCTCCGCTCCAACCACCGCCACCGGCACGACCGCCCGCCGGTCCCACGTCCAGCCGCGGCTGACCTTCGCCCACGTGCTGCGCTCGGAATGGATCAAGCTCTGGTCGGTGCGCTCGACCGTCACGATGATGCTCGTCGTCGTCGCGGTGCTGATCAGTTTCGGGGTCCTCTCCGCGGGGGTCTCGACCGGTGAGGTCACCACGACTGACGGCGATGGCGGACCCGGTCGGTTCGCCACCGGCCCATTCTCCCTCGTGCTGATGGGGTCCACGTTCGCCGTCCTGCTCATCGGAACGCTCGGCGCCCTCGTCGGCTCACGCGAGTTCACCTCCGGGATGATCCGCACCACCGTCGCCGCTGTACCGAGCCGCCTCGCAGTGCTCGCAGCCAAAGCGATCACCCTCACGCTCGCCCTGATTCCCACCGTGGCGGTCGGTGTACTCGGAGCCTTCGTCCTCGGCATGGCCGTGCTCTCCGGCGGGGGTGCCGAAACTGTCACGTTCGGTACGGCGGGCTGGGCCCTCGTCGGCACCATCGCCTACCTGCTGGGTGTCGGACTGCTCGGCCTGGGGCTGGGCTTCCTGTTTCGCAGCATCGCTGCCAGCCTCTCGACACTCGTCGGCGGCCTGCTCATCCTGCCGGGCATCATCGGTTCTCTGCTCCCCGACAGCTGGAGCGAACTCCTCAAGTACTTGCCTTCCAACGCGGCGTCGAGCTTCACCTCGATCACCCCGCCGGCGGACATGCTCGGGGTTGGTGCTGGTGTGGCGGTGTTCGCCGCGTGGCTCGTGCTCACCGTGGGCACGGCCGGATACCTGTTCCGCAAGCGCGACGTCTGACGCAGTGTTTGCAACTCCCACGTAAAATTCACTCCATGGCACACGCGACGAGAGTCACTGCCGGGATCTGGGGACTGGCTGCAGCCCTCGTCGGTGTACTCGCAGGACAGATCACATCCATCTTCACGGGACCGTCGTCCTCCCCCATGGACGCCGTGGGCGGCGCCGTGATCGACATCACTCCCCCGGCCGTCAAGGACTGGGCCGTCAGTACCTTCGGCACCAACGACAAAGCGTTCCTGCTGGTGGTGATCGCGGTCGCGGTGGCGGCGCTGGGCTGGCTCGCCGGCGTCGCACAGCGTCGGACGGGCTGGGCCGGAGCCCTGATTCTCGGCGCGCTGGGCGTGGGCTCGGGCATCATCGCGACACTGCGCCCCAGTTCGTCGCCCACCAGCCTCATTGCCGGCATGGTGGCCGCGCTCGTGGCGGTCGGGGTGCTGCGGTGGGGCATCGGACGCGTGGTGGCGCTCGACGAGGCGGCCAACGCAGACAAGGATGAACCCAACCGTCGCCTCTTCATGATCGGAGGTGCTGGCGTGGCCGTCGGTGGCCTCGGACTCGCCGCGGTGGAGGGCTTCATACGCCCAGCAACCGTCGGACGGCCACCCATCGATCTTCCCGCCCCCCAATCCACTTCCAGTCTGCCTCCCGGACTTGAGACACGGATTGACGGTCTGACCCCACTGCGCACCCCCATCGAGGACTTCTACCGCATCGACATCGCGGTCAGCGTCCCTCGTCGGGAGACCGATGACTGGGAGCTCGTCATCGACGG
>CBDTZB010000269.1:0-4482 GCA_965364795.1 uncultured Nocardioides sp. | reverse complement strand
CCGAGAACATCAACGCGATCTTCAAGGCCTACGACGTCCGTGGGATCGTCCCGGACCAGATCGACGACGAACTCGCCCGCGCCACCGGCCGCGCCTACGCCGCGGTCATCGGGGCGCCGGAGGTCGTGGTCGGCTACGACATGCGCCCGAGCTCGCCGGACATGGCTCGATCCTTCGCCGAGGGCGTAGCGGAGATGGGTCCCAACGTCACGTTGATCGGTCTCGCCTCGACCGACCAACTCTACTTCGCCTCGGGCCACCTCGAGATGGCCGGCGCCATGTTCACCGCCAGCCACAACCCGGCGCAGTACAACGGCATCAAGATGTGCCGCACCAAGGCGACACCGATCGGCATGGAGACCGGTCTGGCCGAGATCCGCGACCTCGTGATCTCCGGCGAGGTGGGGGAGCCTGCCACCACACCTGGAACCATTAGCGAGACGGACGTCCTCGCGGGGTACGCCGACCACCTGCTTTCTCTGGCCCCCATTAGCGGACGTCGTCTCAAGGTCGTCGTCGATGCTGGCAACGGCATGGCCGGCCACACGGCGCCAGCCGTCTTCGAACGGGTCGGAACCGACCAGGTCGAGGTTGTCGAGATGTTCTACGAACTCGACGGCACCTTCCCGAACCACGAGGCCAACCCGATCGAGGCCAAGAACCTTGTCGACCTGCAGCAGCGGGTGCTTACGGAGAAGGCCGACATCGGTTTGGCCTTCGACGGTGACGCTGACCGGTGCTTCCTCGTCGACGAGTTGGGTAGGGCGGTCTCGCCCTCGACGCTGACCGCGCTCATCGCGGAGCGCGAGCTGGCCAAGGAACCGGGCTCGGCCATCATCTACAACCTCATCACCAGCCGCGCCGTCCCCGAGCTCGTCGAGGAGCTCGGCGGAAAGCCGGTGCGCACCCGGGTCGGCCACTCCTACATCAAGTCCATGATGGCCGAGACGGAGGCGATCTTCGGCGGCGAACACAGTGGCCACTTCTACTTCCGCGACTTCTGGCGCGCCGACTCGGGCATGCTGGCCGCGTTGCACGCGCTCGCCGCCTTGGCCGGCACCGACCAGTCCCTCTCGGAGCTACTCGCCCAGTACGAGCGCTACCCGCTCTCCGGAGAGATCAACTCCACGGTCGAGGACCAAGCGGGCGTCATCGACGCCCTCGAAGCGGAGTACGCCGGCGGCGAGGGCGTGACCACCGACCGGATGGACGGGTTGTCGGTCCAGCACGCTGACTGGGCCTTCAACGTGCGACCCTCCAACACCGAACCCCTGCTCCGCCTGAACGTCGAAGGTAAGGACGAGGCCACCATGGGCCGGATCCGCGACGAGATCCTCGGCAAGATTCGTAGTGCCCAGAATGGAGAAGCACAGTGATCGATCAAGTACTGCTCGACATCATCGTCTGCCCCGATTGTCATGGCGCCATGAAGCAGGAGGGCGCTGAGTTGATCTGCCAGGCGTGCGGACTGGCCTACCCGATCCGAGACGAGATCCCGGTCCTTCTGGTCGACGAAGCCAGGCGACCTTGATCGGGCTGGCCTGATGGCTACCTGGTTCGACGAATCCCGACTCGACGACGAAATTGCCCTCGGGTCGGCCGACCTGCGCCTGCGCACCCTCGCCGAGTCGGGAGCGCGAGTACGCCGCGAGGCTGGGGACTCCGCTGAGGCCACGTTGCAGGCGGTCGCCCACAGCCAGCAGGGCCGTCCCCGTGCCGTGATCGCGGCCGGCCCCGACAGCCGCCTGCTGCGCGCTGTCCTCGAACCCTCCTGCCCGGTGCCCTTCGTGGCTTGGCCGGGCGCTGCCCTCCCCGGGTGGGCCGGCAGCATGGACCTCGTCGTCGTGCTGGCCCCCGAAGGCTCCGACCCCGGCACGTCTTCGGCAGTGGCCGAGGCCGTTCGGCGAGGCTGCCAGGTCGTGGTGGCCTGCCCGCCGAACTCCATGGTGGCCGAGCATGCAGCGGGACGGTGGAGCACCATCCTCCCGACCACCACCCGTGACCAGTTGGCCACGGCCGTCGTTATGCTCTCCTTCCTGCACCAGGTGGCCCTGGGCCCCGAGGCAGAGCCCGACCAGGTCGCCGAGGCGCTCGATGAGGTGGCCCGTGCCGCGTCACCGCACCGCGACATCTCGGTCAATCCGGCCAAGATGTTGGCCATCGGCCTGGCCGATGCCGTCCCCGTCGTGTGGGGTGGATCGGTGCTGGCTGCCCGCGCTGCCCGGCGAATCGCCGAGTCGATCCGACGCACCAGCGGCCGTTCGGCTATCGCCGGCGACGTCGATCAGTTGCTCCCGGTCATCGAGGCGGCCGCGAGCCGCAACGTGTTCGACGATCCGTTCGCAGAAGGCGCCACCGAACTGCGGCCAGCGCTGGTGCTGCTCGGCGACCACTTCGACGACCCGGTCCTCGATGAGCAGCGGCACCGTTTGCGCGCAGCCGCCGAAGCACGCGGCGTACGCATCGAAACGGTCAGCACCGAGGCGACCACCGAGGTCGCTCGCTACGCCTCGCTGTTGCTCAGCGGCACCTACGCCGCGGAGTACCTCCGCCTCGGTCTGGTCAGCGATTGAGCCGCGCCGGTGACCCCGGGAGCGGCAACCGTTAATCTGCGCGCATGGCAGCAGACGGAGGTACCAAGGCGGTTGTCGCGGCGTTGCTCGCGAACTCAGGGATCGCAGTCACGAAATTCATCGCGTTCGCCCTCACCGGTATCAGCTCCATGCTGGCCGAGGCGATCCACTCGGTGGCCGACGCCGGCAACCAAGCGTTGCTCCTGCTGGGCGGGAAGCGCGCCCAGCGCGACGCCAACGAGCAGCACCCGTTCGGGTTCGGGCGCGAGCGTTACATCTACGCCTTCATCGTCGCGATCGTGCTGTTCAGCGTCGGTGGCCTCTTCGCCCTCTACGAGGCGTTCCACAAGTACGAAGAGGTCCACGCGGGCGAATCTGAACTGCCTGGAGGCTGGGTGCGGTTCGTGCCCCTGGTGGTCTTGGCCATTGCGATCGTTCTCGAAAGCCTTTCCTTCCGCACCGCGATCGTCGAGACCGACAAGATCAAGGGCAAGGCTTCCTATTGGCAGTTCATCCGCCGCGCCAAGCAGCCCGAACTGCCCGTCATCCTGCTCGAGGACTTCGCCGCGCTGCTCGGACTGGTCTTCGCCTTCGTTGCGGTCTCCCTGACCCTGGTCACCGAGAACCAGTACTTCGACGTCGCCGGCACCGCGATGATCGGTGTCCTCCTGGTGATCGTGGCGATCATGCTGGCGATCGAGACCAAGAGTCTGTTGCTGGGGGAGTCGGCTACCGTCGACGCCCAGAACCGGATCCGTACTGCGCTGACCGGCACCGAAGGTGTCGACAGCGTGATTCACATGAAGACCCTGCACCTCGGGCCCGAAGAGCTCCTCGTGGCCGCCAAGATCGCGGTCACCGCTCACGACTCGGCCGCTGAGGTGTCTGGCGCTATCGACCGAGCTGAGCGTGCCATTCGCGAGGCGGAGCCCACCGCCACGGCGATCTACCTCGAGCCCGACCTGTATCGCGCTGACTATGTCCCCGCCGAGCGGACCGCTCCCCCTGCGCCTGCCGGGCACTGACCTCTTCTGGGGTCGCGCCTACTTTCTCCGCGAGAACGGCCTGTTCAACTTCAACAAGACGTCGAGGATTCTCTGTTCGAGGGGTCGGCGTTTTACCGTTTCCGGACTAGCCCGATCTACTCGTGGCCCATCTACAAGGAGCGATTTTTTTATGGACTTCAAGGTCGCAGACCTCTCCCTGGCCGACTATGGCCGCACCGAGATCGGCCTCGCCGAGCACGAGATGCCCGGCCTGATGGAGATGCGCGCACGCTACGGCGACTCCAAGCCCCTTGCCGGGGCCCGCATCGCCGGTTCGCTGCACATGACGATCCAGACCGCTGTGCTCATCGAGACGCTGACGGCGCTTGGTGCCGAGGTCCGCTGGGCCTCCTGCAACATCTTCTCCACCCAGGACCACGCGGCCGCCGCGGTCGTCGTCGGCCCCGAGGGCACCGTCGACAGCCCGTCCGGTGTCCCCGTCTTCGCCTGGAAGGGCGAGACCCTTGAGGAGTACTGGTGGTGCACCCAGCAGATCCTCGACTGGCCCACCGAAGAGGGCGCCAACATGATCCTCGACGACGGCGGCGACGCCACGTTGCTGGTCCACCTCGGCGTTGAGGCGGAGAAGAAGGGCTTCGCGCCCGACCCCGCCACCGCGAAGAGCGTCGAGCAGAAGGTCATCTTCGAGGTGCTCACCGAGTCCCTGAAGCACAGCACCGACCGCTTCTCCAAGATGGGCAACGCCATCAAGGGCGTCACCGAGGAGACCACCACCGGCGTACTGCGCCTCTACGACATGATGCGCGAGGGCTCGCTGCTCTTCCCCGCGATCAACGTCAACGACTCGGTCACCAAGTCGAAGTTCGACAACAAGTACGGCTGCAAGGAATCGCTGGTCGACG
>CBDTZB010000268.1:0-4487 GCA_965364795.1 uncultured Nocardioides sp. | reverse complement strand
TGTAGTAGGTGCCCTCGTGGGTCAAGGAGTGCGGAGCCGGCCAGTCCTTGAAGGTCGGCCAACCGACCGGGTCGTGGGAAGGCTCGCCCGAGAGCGCCGACTCCAGGGCTGCTCCGTTGCCGCCGGTAGCGCTGTGGTCCGGGCAGTCGACAAGAGCGAACTCGACGCCATAGCGGTCCCAGGGCTTGCCGCAGTGGGCGCGGCCGCCGAGGAACTCATACGCCATGCCGTGCGTGTGGGTGTCGGTGAACCCACGCACCTCCTGGAAGGAGGTGATGCCCGCGTGGGGGTCGCCGGAGATGTTGACCGCGGCCTCGGGGAAGGCTCGGCAGGGCTTGACCCGCTCCAGGACGAACTTCGTGGCCCGACGATCGATGGTCACGTCCTGACCGTTGGGGGTCTCGGCCAAGAAGAGGCCGTTAGACAAGGAGAAGGTGAAGGTCCGCTTGCCGGCCTTACGCACGATCCAGTCGGTGGCGGGACTCGGCTCCTTGACCAAGGACACGTCGTCGGCGCCGGACAAGAAGGACTTGTGCTTGGCGTAGAGGAGGTAACTGCCCAGATCGGTGGCCTTGAAGGTGTAGCGGGTGGCCTTGCCCCGCACAACTCGCTGCAGGGACAACTCGCGCTTGTCGCGTTTGAGGTAGGCCCCCGAGGGCGAGCGCAGGGCGTAACAGCCGTTCGCCATGGCGTAGCGATTCTCGGGGTGGAAGGCGCGGGGCGTGGCCAGGGGCGCCGTGGTGAGGGTGGGCTCCTTGCGGCGACGCTCGCGGGCGACGTACGCCGCGCTGCTACGACGCTCGGCCGCCGTGGTGGGATCGACGGTCTGGGCCGACTCAGCTCCGCGAGCCAGAGCGTTCTTGGTGGCGGGGTCGCCGTGGTCGTGCTCGCCGGTGTCGATCGGGTCGGTGTGCGGGAGGCCGAGGGCGGCCTTCTCAGCCTCGTTGGCTGCGGTCAGTGAGGCGACGCGGTCTGCGGCAACCTCCGGCTCCGGCAGATTCAGCGTGACGGCCACGATCGCGAGGGCGGCAGTCCCCGCGATGGCGGCGCGGCGGAACCGTCGGCGGCCCACCCCACCTGCGTGGTCGGTAGAGTTCTTGATGTGACGCAGCCCCATGAGCCTGGCTTTCTGTTGATCTGACATTCGGCGCGACGGATCTGTGAGGTGGACCACGTCGCTAGTGGAGTCATGGTATGCCGATTCGCCGACATCTAGGGGCGGCTTCCAGCAGGGGAACCGATCGACGGTGGAGGGCGGACCTCACCCGCCGCTGATGCGACGCGTGAGGTCGAGGGCTGCGGCGGACACCGCTTCCACGATGGCATCTACCGCTGCGGTGGCGGGCTCTGCGTCGGGGGACTGCTCGAACGTGACCGCTACCCCCGCCACGGGGTGACCGTTGTGATCCAGAACGGGCGAGGCGACGCTGGCCAGACCGGCGGTGATCTCGCCGTTCTCCGCCGCGTGACCACGACGACGGACGTCGCTGAGCAGGGAGCGGAGCTGAGATGGCCTGGTGGGACCCACTCCGGTTCGGTCCACAAAGTCTTCGCTGGACGGATACAGAGCCCGGACCTGGTTGCCCGGAAGGTGCGCCAGGATCGCTCGTCCGCTCGCCGTCAGATGAGCGGGCAGGCGGACGCCGACATCGGTGACCAGCGGAGCGCGACCGGGGGCACGTTCCTCCACGACGTACAGAACGTCGCGTCCGTGCAGGATGGCCAGATGAGCGGTGTGACCCACCTCGTCGACCAAAGCGGCTAGGCGGCGGCGAGCGATCCGCGCCAGCGGGGCTTGGCGCGAGTAGCCGCTGCCCACCTCGAAGGTGGCCACCCCGAGTCCGTAGCGCCGCTCCTCGGGGAGGTGAACCACGAAACCTTCGTCGATCATCGTGTTGACCAGGTGGTACGCCGTACTCCTCGGCAGACCGACCTCCGTGATGATTCGCTCCAACGGGACGGGGTCCGGCTGGCTGGCTAGGAACCTCAGCACGCGGAGGGCGCGGGTTGCTGCGGGAACCTGGCTCTTGGTCGAGGGAGTCACAGGCGTTAGCCCTTCTTGATGTGTCATGGCGCCACCCCCAAGGCTGAGGCCAGGTCGGGTCGCAAGGGGCGGGGATGGGGGGAGGGGGCGCCCCTGGAGGGCATGGGAACGCGCCAGAGCTGTTTCGTACCCGAGACACGAAAAGTCATGCGGTCCTCAGAGTAAAGGCTTTGAAGTCTGTAATACCAGACAGAATGTGTCGATGGGTTGCACCATGATCAGCGAATCAGGAGTTCCATAGGGGTATGACGATCCCTACGCTTCGCGCCGATGTGGGCAGCACTCCGATTGAGGTCGGGTCGGGCCCGCTGGACGGGAAGGCCGTGTATGCAGTCGCCCGTCTGGGTGCGCCCATCAGCCTCACGGACGAGACCATCAGCAACATGGCTCGGTCCCGGGGCCTCGTGGAGGAGTTGGCCGCTTCCCCCGTGCCGACATACGGCGTCTCGACCGGCTTCGGAGCGCTGGCGACCCGGCACATCCCCACCGAGAGACGGGCTGAGTTGCAACGCGCACTGATCCGCTCCCACGCGGCGGGGTCGGGGCCGGAAGTGGAGCGCGAGGTGGTGCGCTCCCTGATGCTGCTGAGACTCGCGACCCTCGCCACCGGACACACCGGCGTTCGCCCGGAGACAGCGATCCTGCTGGCAGGCCTTCTCAACGCCGGCATTACGCCTGTGGTCCATGAGTACGGCTCGCTCGGCTGCTCCGGAGACCTCGCGCCCCTGGCCCATTGCGCGTTAGCGCTGATCGGTGAGGGGATGGTGCGAGACGCCTCAGGGACGCTCATGGCGACCGCGGAGGCGCTGACAGGGGCTGGGCTCGAGCCGGTCACGCTCGGTCCCAAGGAGGGTCTGGCCCTGATCAACGGGACCGACGGGATGCTCGGGATGCTCCTGCTCGCGATCGAGGACCTGCGCCGATTGTTGCAGACCGCCGACGTCGCGGCTGCGATGTCGGTCGAGGCGCTCTTAGCCACCGACCGCGTCTTCGCCGCCGAGCTGCAAGCCTTGCGGCCGCATCCCGGACAAGGAGCCTCTGCGGCCAACCTGCGAGCACTCCTGGCGGGGTCGCAGATCGTTGAATCGCACCGCGGCCCGGACTGCAACCGGGTCCAGGACGCCTACTCGTTGCGGTGCACGCCGCAGGTCCACGGGGCGGCGAGAGACACGGTCGACCACGCGGCGTTGGTCGCGAGCAGGGAGTTGGCCTCCGCGATCGACAACCCGGTCCTACTTGACGACGGCCGACTGGAGTCGAACGGCAACTTCCACGGAGCGCCGGTCGCCTACGTGCTGGACTTCCTGGCGATCGTCGCGGCGGATGTCGCCTCGATCGGGGAGCGGCGTACCGACCGGCTGCTCGACAAGGCCCGCAACCACGGGCTGCCGCCGTTCTTGGCGCACGACCCGGGAGTCGACTCCGGGCTGATGATCACGCAGTACACCCAGGCCGCGATCGTCTCCGAACTCAAACGGCTCGCTGCGCCAGCCAGTGTCGATTCGATCCCCTCGAGCGCCATGCAGGAGGACCACGTTTCGATGGGATGGTCTGCTGCGCGCAAACTGCGACGAGCGGTGGACGGGCTGACGCGGGTCGTGGCGATCGAGGTGTTGGCGGCGTCCAGGGCGCTTCAGATGCGCGCTCCGCTGGAGGCAGCGCCGGCGACCGCTGCGGTGGTCGCCGCGTTGCGGGAGGCTGGAGTTGAAGACCCCGGACCGGACCGTTACCTCGCCCCCGAGATCGAGATGGTCGTGCAGTTGGTGCAGACAGGAGCGGTGCTCGACGCCGTCAACGAAGTGATCGGAGAGTTGCAGTGATGGTCTCGACTGGTTCCACCACCGAAGACGGCAACCCGAGAGGGCCGATTCGTGCGGCCCGGGGCAGTGAGCTGACCGCGCGGTCCTGGCAGACCGAGGCCCCGCTGCGGATGCTGATGAACAACCTCGACCCCGAGAACGCGGAGAACCCCGCCGAGCTGGTCGTCTACGGCGGCACCGGCAAGGCCGCCCGCTCGTGGCCGGCGTACGACGCCCTGGTTCGGGCGTTGACCGACCTGGCCGACGACGAAACGTTGTTGGTGCAGTCCGGGAAGCCCGTCGGCGTGATGCGCACCCACGAATGGGCGCCGCGGGTCCTGATCGCGAACTCCAACCTAGTCGGCGACTGGGCCAACTGGGAGGAGTTCCGCCGGCTCGAGGAACTCGGCCTGACGATGTACGGCCAGATGACGGCGGGGTCCTGGATCTACATCGGCACCCAGGGGATCCTGCAGGGAACCTTCGAGACCTTCGCTGCCGTGGCGGACAAGAGGTACGGCGGCACGCTGGCGGGCACGATCACCCTCACCGCCGGTCTGGGTGGCATGGGCGGCGCCCAGCCGCTCGCGGTCACGATGAACGACGGCGTCGCGATCTGCGTTGACGTTGATCAGAGCAGGATC
>CBDTZB010000267.1:0-4518 GCA_965364795.1 uncultured Nocardioides sp. | reverse complement strand
CCCGAACTCATGGTGGCTCCGACGGCGATCAGCGCGAAGAACATGACCAGGACCGCAACAACCGCAACCGCCACGGTGATGCCGGCCGCGTTCGAGGCTCCCGACCCGGAGGGCACGCCCGTGCGGTACGCCGTCGAGCCACCGGCCGGGCTGAGCGGCCGGGTGGCCCACTCCGGCGGCGGAGGAGGACCCTGCTCCCCCAACGAGGACTGCTCCACTGTCGGCGCGGTCGCCTCGTATTGGGGGTACGTCGGTGCCCACCCATCTCCCTGGAGGTCACGGACGATGGCGTCGATCTCACCTACAGAGCGGGCATTCCGCAGATCAGCCAATCGCTTATCGCGGTCGAGCGCGACGATCTGGCCCTTGGCGAAAGCCGCTTGGACCGCCGCGACCCCTGCAGCCCGCGAACTCTCCCGAGCCCGCCTGTTGTCTTCCGTCACAGGAGCACGGTAAGTCACGTGGGCGCCTTCGCGACTCAGACGCGTTCGACGTAGGCGAAGGGGACCGTCAGGATCATGCGGCCGGTCTGTAGGTGGTAGTTGCTGCGACCACGTTTGATGATCCTGCCCACCGCTCCGTGATGGGTCCCCTCGACCGTCACCCGACCGCGGGCCCCGACGGGGAGAAGACGCACCGACCGGCCTTCTCGCAAGGCCGCAAGTTCGGCCTCGTAGTTCGGATGCATCGCGACCGGGCGCCCGTGGTGGGTCCAGGTGAAGGCATGTCGAACGTCGAACCCTGCTCGCGCACAGACCCCGCAGACACTCACCCGGACCGGGCGCTTGAACCGGTCGACCGTGTGCCCTTGAGGACACACCCCCAACCACGGTGCTGGCACCTTGGGTGCCTCGCCTGGGACACAGCGTTGCCCGGTGCACCCGATGGCCACGGCTCTCGCCTGCCAGGTGGCGTCGTGACCGTGGCGCGGGCCCACCAGTGCATGGGCGATCTCGTGCAGGATGGTGTCGCGCACCTCCTCGACGGGATGGACGGCCGTCACCGGGGCGCTCAGACCGATGGTCCTGCTGGAGTAGCGACACACGCCTGCACGGCGTTTGGCGTTGTCGAACTGCACGCCCCAGCCCGTCAATCCGTGTTGCTCGAGCAGGTGCTCGGCCATCGCGAAGGCGTCTGCCAGGTCCATGTCACGAACCATAGGAGCGAGCGCCGACACTCCCCCGCCTCGGCGTCATCGCTGCGTTCATCGGGGAACCGCCGTGATGACGAGGTTCGAGGCGTAGTGGAAGCCTCCACCCGGCGTACGGCGACGATTCGTGCACGTCACCAATCGCAGGACCCGATCCCCTCCTGTCCTGAAGGTGGAGGTCGGCACCCCCTTCGCTCGGGAGTACGACGCCCGTTCGGTCACCCGGAAGGTGCGGCGTCGGCCGTTCTCAACCCACTCGACAATGTCGCCCACCCGAACCCGGCCGAGTCGGGCGAAGGCACCGGGTCGGTCCCGGCGGTCACTGACGTGTCCGGAGATCACCGAGGAACCGATGACGTCGCCCGCCTGTGCGCTGCGGTTGAACCAGCCCAGGCGAGCCGGGTTGTTCGGAATAGCCATCGTGCGTCCGTCGAGACCCACCGTGTCCACCGGGGCGTCGATTCCGGCCGAAGGGATCCGCAGTGCCGCCCCGGACCGGGCACTGACGAGTTCCTCGGGCGCTTCGTAGCGGCGGTAGAGGTAGCGCGGATCACCGATGATCTCCTCCACCATCGACGGCCTGGCGCCGAACGCACCGCCCGACGGAATTGACGGCGTCCCGGGGACGCTGGGTCTGGTCGTTAGGAACGTCTCAACAGCGATTCCGGGCCGGCTGTGCGCCGGTTCGGTGGTGGCGGTCGCTGCTATCGATTCGCTGTAGGTGTAGCAACCCGGCTGGTCGATCCAGGTCGCACCGGAGCGGTATTCGCCGTCGCGGTCGGCCGCGAACACGCCGTGGTCAGCGATGGCTGCGCGCGACCAAGCGATCCCCTGACACGTCCCTCGCAGCGGCTCCATCGGCCCGTGCAACTGCCACTGCACCCACACCGAATCGTCGGGGCTAAGACCGGTGATCTTCACCGTGTCGTAGACCCGATCCCCGGTGGTGGCTCGCTGGGTGGAGGCAACGGTCGAGATCGACGGGGTCGAAAGGATCAAGGCGGTCTCGGCCGGGATCCCCGGAGCACTGCCGGCCGGGTGGGTGGTCGCGGTCTCGAGAATCTCGACGCTGTAGGTATAGCAACCAGATGCGGTGATCGTGGTCGAGGGTGTTCGGTAGCGGCCGGATCCGGTGCCTTCGATGACGCCACCGTCGGCAACCCTGGCCTTGGACCACCACAGGTCCGCGCATCCGCCGTTGCGTGGCGCCACCGGCCCTCGCAGCGTCCACTCGATCCGCACCGGTTGCTGGCCGATCCCCGTTACCTCGATGGTGTCGTGGAGCCGATCGCCGACGTGGGCCCGCTGGTCGGAGGCGACGGTGACGACGCGGGGAGTGAGCTTCTCCACCCGAGTGGTCTCCTCGGCCACCCCACAAGGCGTCGTCACCGGAACGGTCCGTTCGTCGCCGGGCAGGGCCTCGGTCCAGACGTAGTACCCCACGTGGGGCACCACGACGCTCGGGGTCTGGTAGGTGCCGTCCCCGTTGACCTCGAAAGTGACCTCATCGGCCAGCTCGGAGGCTGCGCAGTCCTGGGGTCCCGGCTGCTTGGGGTAGGGGCCAAAGAGTCGAGCGACGACCTGCTGGCGGTAACCCTGCGGAAGTCCGCGGACCGTTACCAGGTCGTGGATGGTTGCCCCGGGAACGACCAACGCCTCGGAGGTGACGGTCCTGACCTGGGGGCGTCCCTTCTTCACCGAAGCCCGATCCGTGACGACCGCCTTCGCGGTGTTCTCTTGGGCAATCCACCCTCGCTGGGTCCCTGCTCGCCGCGCCTGATGGCCCGAGTGCCCGCGCCAGGACGAGACGACGTAGAGCTTCCCGTCCGCGGCCGGCCCGCTGGCGATCGCCTTGATCCGGAACTGTCCGGTTCCACGAGGCTTCACGGTGACCCGCACGGGGCGCGTCTTGGACCGCTTCGCCTCAGGACAGGTGATGGGGCCCGTGCACCGGAATCGCATCTGCACACCGGGAACCCTCTTGCCTGCTGCGGACCACACCGAGGTGCGGTACGTCCGGGTGCGGCCCAATCGCAACTGTTCTTGGCGGGTGGTCATTTCGAGGCGATAGCCGCCGTAGAACTTCGAGGCGGCCTTCCACATCTGTTGCGCTTCACCCATCACAGCGTCACTCAGACCGCCTCGAGGTCGCCGTACGGGCTGTCCGACCCGCAGACCGCGCGGGTAGACCACTACGCCGTCACCGCGGATCCCGTCGCTCATCACCTCCCGGATGATGAGGGCGATGGCGGCATCGCGGGTGTCACTGCCGGTGGAAACATCGCCGGCCCATCGGGAGATCAAGTAGTTGAGAGCGGCCACCTCCTGCTTTCTGACGCGATCGCCCATCTGGTTGCGCAGGTCGGCGGTCGACTTCGTCTCGGCACGTGTGGGCAGCCGGGAGTCGTAGAGGTAGTCGATGCAGAAGAAGATGCGACCGTTGGCCGCTCGGTAGGTCCCGATCCAGGTGTACCCCGACCCGCCCCGTGGCGTGGGATAACGCAGACAGACTCCGTTGACCAGGTTGGGGTCGATCCGCTTGCAGTGGCTCTTGGAGACCGCCGCGGCCTGCGCTGGTGGCGCTCCGGAAGGGCTCACCATCAACAACAGACCCGCCATCAGGGCGAACGTGGCGGCCATCGCGAGGCGCCTCATGACTCCACCACCTGCAGTCCGTTGCGGCGGCACAACCGGGCCAGGACCCGGCATCGTCCACTGATGGGTTCCTCTGTCGTGTCCGCCAGGGAGTACCACGCCTCATCGAGATCCGGGTCCACCAACGCAACCTGCACGGCGTCATAGGTGTCCAGGTCAGCGAGTGCCACAGTGATGTGCTCCGAAGCAGCTCCGAGGAAGGAAGGCATCTCTCGTAGCGCCACCACGACCACGCTAATCAGGGTGAGCCGATGCGCCACGCGCCGCTCCAAGCCAGCCGCGGCCAGCTCATCGACCCAGTAGTCGAGGTCATCAGTGAGCGTGGGGTGATCGTTGGAGAACCCGACCAGGAGCGGCGTGGGGCCGCGACTGTGGCCGTTGGATCGGGACCGGGGGTCCGGAGGACGGGACGAGACACTGGACATGAGAACTCCCTCGATGAGTCGGCTCGGGTGAGCGGTTGTGCCGACCCTGCCCCGCTTCGCCGTACGAAATGCCGCTCCTGGGAGCACCTGTGGAGAGCCGGGTTATCCACAGGCCGACGGTGGGTAAGTGGGCCGTTACTGAATGCCCGGCCGTCCCTGTGGAGAACCGTTCGCGGCGGGCTCCTCGCCAGGGCACCCTCCTGCCATGACCTACGAACAGGACCACGACATGAATGACTCCGACCGCCCCGAACTCCTGCCTGACCAGATCCGCACCCAGGCCGATCT
>CBDTZB010000266.1:0-4541 GCA_965364795.1 uncultured Nocardioides sp. | reverse complement strand
TGCCCACACCTGCGGCGGGCCACCACGCAGCGACCGCCGAGTCCCCGGGTGCGAAGTGCACCGAGGCCACGCTGACGACAAAAATGGCAGCGAAGCCGAGGGTGATGATCACCAGGCCGGGCCGTCGGCCCCCTTCGCTCGGGCGGTCGCCGTCGGGCGTCACGCGCACTCGCGCCCAGCGAGCATGCGGTCGACGTGGTGGCTCACCTGGCGGATGTGGAAAGGCTTGGTGGCGTATTCGTCAGCCCCAGCAGCCAGTCCTGCTTCGGCATCAGCGGCCGTGGCCAAGGCGGAAAGCATCAGCACCAGCGGACGATGGCGCACCGGCGAAGAGCGCAACGTGCTTGCTACCTCAAGCCCGGTGAAGCGGGGCATGTTGACGTCGAGGATCATCAGATCGAAGGCATCGGCCGCCAACATCTCTAAGGCGATGTAGCCGTCCCGAGCCTCTTCCACGACGTGTCCATCGATGCCGAGCGAGAGCGATAAGAGTTCACGAATATCGCTGTCGTCGTCGACGACGAGGATCTTCGCCATGGTCAGCCCCTTTCTGGTGCGGGGTCACCCGAAGACACCGCTGTTGAAAGTATCGCAAGGTTCGTGTGACGCGCGTGTGAGAG
The DNA here is from genome assembly GCA_965364795.1 of uncultured Nocardioides sp. Lineage (GTDB taxonomy): Bacteria > Actinomycetota > Actinomycetes > Propionibacteriales > Nocardioidaceae > Nocardioides. The sequence goes on along the minus strand of CBDTZB010000266.1, from coordinate 3,921 downwards.
TTGCCGGACCAGTTGTGAAGATTTCGTGAGTTCTAGGGGTGCCCTATCCTCAAGAGATGAATCGACTTCTCGTGATCGACGACGACGTGCAGCTGGCGCGAGCGTTGGTGTCCGCTTTGAACCGGGCCGAATACACCGCCGAGTACGCCGTCACTGCGGCGAGTGGACTTGAGATGGTCGTGACCGGTGATCCTCAGCTCGTGCTGCTCGATCTCGGTCTGCCCGACAGAGACGGTGTCGATGTCGTGAAGCAAATTCGCAGTTGGAGCACCGTGCCGGTGGTGATCCTCTCCGGGGCCACCGACGAGCGGCGGCGGGTGGAGGCCCTCGACGCAGGAGCTGACGACTTCGTCCAGAAACCCTTTGGCGTGGATGAGTTGTTGGCGCGGGTTCGAGCGGCGTTGCGTCGGGCAGGACCAGAAGCTGCCGAGGCCGGTCCTGCACCGCTGCGTACGTACGGTGATCTGACGATCGACCTGCAGTCCCGAAGTGTCACCGTGCAGGGCGATGAGGTTCGCTTGACGCCCAAGGAGTGGCGCCTGCTCGAGGTCCTGTGTTCCTACCCGGGCCGATTGCTGACCCATCGATGGATTCTCGATGAGGTGTGGGATTCCGCCCACGGCGAGGAGACCCGTGCGGCGCTGAGAGCCCACATCCGTTCGCTGCGGGCAAAGCTCGGGGACAAGGCTGGCGCGCCGTCCTATCTGCGAACCGAGAGCGGCGTGGGCTACCGCTGGATCGCTGAGGAGGCAGTCGAGGAATCGTCGGACGACTCCCGTGATGAGAACCCCGACACCGACACGGACGTCGAGTCCGGCGAGAGCGGCGAGCGACGGCCTACCGAGGACGTGACCCACGAGTTGAACAACGCGCTGACGGCGTTGAAGGTCGCGGTGCATCTCTTGCGTCGACGGGTCGCCCCCGCCGAGGGTGACGACCCCCACGGGGTGGCCGAGATCTCCGGGCAGGTGGACCAGATCGTGACCCGGGTCAGCCGACTGGCCGTGGAGTTGGAACGCCGGGCCGGTAAGGACTCCGCAGTCGTTTCCTGAATCAGGCGGGCTCGGCCCTGAGAGCCATGCTGCGGTACAGGTCAGCGAGGTGGCCGAGGATGAGCAGCAGCACATGCTCGCCAGCGTCGAGGAGGGCCGTGGCTCGACTCGTGCTGGCGTTGGTGGTCATCCGACGCAGAGTCCCCACATGCACCTCAATGACGTCGTGGGGGGTTCCTGCGACCTCGGCGACTCGTGCAGCTAGGCACTTCGACTGGTGACCCACCGCGTGGTCGACCACTAGGTAACGCTCATCGAGCCGATTCAACACCAACTGTTCGTAGGTTGCTTCGAGATCAACCGTGGACCCGGTGTCGTAGGGGAGAGAAACGACATCCGGGTCAACACTGCTGGCGAGTTGGACCTCCGGAACCGATGCGGAGGAGGCGTGTCCTAACGTGGGCATCGCCGCGTTCATCGGTCCTCCAAACTCGAGTCTTCAGAACCTTGATCGGCTTCGTGAGCCGATCCCCACCGGATCCTTCAGACTGCATCTTGTAGCACCGATCGGTGCTACAGGACCAAGGAACCATGGTTTTGGGGCGAGAAGGAGAAGTGCACGGAACCTTCACAAGCCGGCTGGCAGACCTTCAGGGCGCCTTCACGTCGTGCTGGTCCGGGTGCAGGCGGCGGTGTCGGTTCCAGTGCCAATGCAGGTAGCGGTCGATCGCACGCAAGGTGTGCTCGCTGCGGATGGAGGGGAAGACGTCGTAGGCGTGCTGAGCCCCCGGTAGCTCGGCGTAGACGACGCTGCGTTTGGAGGTGGCTTTGAGTCGCTCCACGAACAGCCTGGCCTGGGCGACATCCACCAGGGTGTCCACCTCGCCGTGCAGCACGAAGAAGTCTGGGGCCTCCGGGTGCACCCGCAACAGCGGCGAGGCCGCCTCGAAGGCTTCGGGGTCCTGCTCCCAGGTCTTCTGAAACACCTTGGGTGATAGAAAGCCGTCGCGCATCATCCGGGCCGAGGACAGGCCAGTTGAGCCAGCCATGTCGTAAACACCGTAATGAGGCACAGCAACCTGCACCGAGGTGTCGGCCTCTTCAAAACCGGGCTGCCACTGAGGGTCGTTGGCGGTCAGTGCGGCTAGGGAACTCAGGTGTCCTCCAGCCGAACCGCCGGTGATGGCGATGTAGTCGGGATTGCCTCCGTAGGCGGTGATGTTCTCGCGGATCCAGGCGATGGACTGCTTCACATCGATGATGTGCGCCGGCCACGGATCGCGGGGAGCCAGACGGTAGTTGATGGCCACGCAAACCCAACCCTTGGCGGCCAGGTGGTTCATAAGCGGAAGGCCCTGCTCCTCCTTCTTGCTGATCATCCAGCCACCGCCGTGCACCTGCAGCAGAACCGGCGCGCCACCCTCAGGGACGCCACCGGCCGGGAGGTAAATGTCTAGCATTCCCCGCTTTCCGTGCTCGTTGTAAGCAATGTTTCGTTCGACCACCACCTCCTTGTTTCGCATCCGGAAGGGGTAGACGAGTTTGCGCCACGGGACCGCAAGGTCGGCAGGCGTCGGAAGCTCATCGAGCTCTTCGTGATAGTCCGGCCCGATGGCGTCGATGAGTGCTTGCTCAGTCTTGTGACGCACCTGGCGACTCTGATGAATCACGTGCATCAGGCCTGCAGAACTCGCGGCCGCCAACGCGAGTGGTGCCAAGCGACGCCGATTTCCGGAGGAGTGGGTCGCCGCGTCCGCGACCGTCAGCGCCAACACGTGCGGCGCCAGCTCACCGGTCAGCCAGCCCGCGAAGAACGAGGGGATGCCCACCCGGTAGCCGGGAAGTGGCCTGATGGCGTTGGCGGTCAGCGCCGCTGTGATGATCTGACGTCGCAGGAATCCCATACGTGGCATCGTAGGACGATCGGTTTTTGGGATAGGACGCGCCCGTCGTGCCGCGCCCTTATTATCGGCGCTATGGATCGCTTGTCGGGACTGGACGCCAGTTTCCTTTACCTCGAAACTCCCGCCCAACTCATGCACGTGTGCGGTCTGATCGTCCTGGACCCCAGCACGATGCCTACGCCGTACTCCTTCGAGGCGATGCAGGCGGGGATCAACGCCAACGTCAAGGACGTCCCGGAGTTCACCCGGAAGCTGCGCCGGGTTCCCCTCGACCTCGATCACCCCATCTGGGTGCACGATCAGCAGTTCGACATCGAACGTCACGTGCACCGCCTAGCGCTCCCTTCGCCGGGGGGATACCCCGAGTTGGTCAAGCTCGCCGCGCACCTTGCTTCGCTGCCGCTGGACCGCTCCCGCCCTCTGTGGGAGATGTGGATCATCGAGGGCTACCTGGATGGCTCGCAGGTGGTGGTCTTCTCCAAGATGCACCACGCGACCGTGGACGGGGTGTCAGGTAACAACCTGATCGCGCACCTGTGCTCGCTCGAAGCCGACTCGGCCCCCACAGCGACGAGCGATCCGCGTCGCCCCGAGCGGAGGATCGGGAAGCGCGAACTTCTAGGTCGTGCTGTGTTGAGCAACCTGGCCCGACCCGTCAACGGCGTGAAACTGGTCGGACCGACGGTGCAGACCGTGACGAAGACCGTCGGTCGGGTGCGCGCGGGAACGAGCATGGCGGCCCCGCTCACGGCCCCCCGAACCTCCTTCAACGGCACCATCACCGGCCACCGCACCATCGGATTCACCCAGATGAGCCTCGACGACATCCGCAAGGTCAAGAACGCGACCGGAACCACGGTGAACGACGTGGTCCTCTCCATCGCGGGGGGTGCCTTGCGTGCCTACCTCGATGAGCGCGGCGAGTTGCCGACGAACTCGTTGCTCGCCTCGGTGCCGGTCAGTGTGCGCGAGACATCCAAGCGCAGCAACGGGGCCAACAAGGTCTCGTCCTTGTTCGCGCATCT
>CBDTZB010000265.1:0-4569 GCA_965364795.1 uncultured Nocardioides sp. | reverse complement strand
CCTGGTCGAGTTCAACGAGGCGTTCGCTGCCGTGGGCCTTGAGTCTGCTCGCTCGCTCGGTCTGGCCGACGACAAGGTCAACGTCAACGGTGGCGCCATCGCCCTGGGCCACCCGGTCGGCATGTCCGGGGCCCGCGTGGTCCTGCACCTCGCCCTTGAGCTCAAGCGCCGCGGCGGCGGCACCGGTGCGGCTGCCCTGTGCGGCGGCGGTGGCCAGGGCGACGCCCTGATCGTCAAGGTTCCTTCCTGAGTGAGTTCTCACTCGGCTCACGGGCCCCGAGGTCGCCGGCAGGCGGCCTCGGTGCCCGATCTCGTCGCTCGCGCCCGCAACGGTGAGGCTCGAGCGGTTGCTCGTCTGATCTCACTGGTCGAGGACGAGTCACCGCTGCTGCGGGAGGTGATGGCCGCCCTAGCGCCCCACACCGGAAACGCGCAGGTGATCGGGGTGACCGGTTCCCCCGGCGTCGGCAAGTCCACCTCGACCAATGCACTGGTCACCGAGTTGCGGCGTACGGGCCAGCGGGTTGGGGTTCTGGCGGTCGACCCCTCGTCGCCGTTCTCTGGGGGTGCGTTGCTCGGAGACCGGGTCCGGATGCAGGACCACGCCTCCGACCCGGACGTCTACATCCGTTCAATGGCCTCGCGAGGCCACCTGGGTGGCCTGTCCTGGACCACTCCCCAGGCCTTGCGCGTGCTCGATGCTGCCGGCTGCGACGTCATCCTCATCGAGACCGTCGGAGTCGGGCAGAGCGAGGTCGAGATCGCTGGGCTGGCTGACACCACCATGGTGTTGTTGGCTCCCGGCATGGGCGACGGGATCCAGGCGGCGAAGGCCGGCATCCTGGAGATCGGTGACATCTTCGTGATCAACAAGGCAGACCGCGACGGTGCCGATCAGGTGCGCCGCGACCTGCGGTCGATGCTCGCGCTCGGTGAGCGACGTGAAGGCGCGTGGAAGGCGCCGATCGTCAAGACCATCGCCCAGACCGGCGAAGGCGTCGCTGAGGTCGTTGAGGAGATCGGCAACCACCGCACCTGGTTGGAGGCCACCGGTCAGATGGCGGTACGCCGGACCCGTCGCGCTCGCGACGAGATCGAAGCCATTGCGGTGACCGCACTGCGTCGTCGCTGGGGCAACGTTGGGGGGCGCGTCGAACTCGACGATCTTGCCGCCGCAGTCGTGGCGGGGGAGTCGGACCCCTACTCGGCAGCGGACTCCCTGTTGGATCTGTTCGTCGAGTGAGGTCGTTTGGTTCGGGCGGATCATGCCGATATGTCCGATCGGTTGAACCTGGGAGAAAGCCCATTCAGCCCCGGCTGACTCGACCTACGCTCCGGACATGCTTCGACTATCCCCCCACGGAGCGCTGACGCTGGGCCTCGCAGTTGTGTTTCCCCTCACGATGGCGCCGACCCCCGCGGCAGTTGCCGACCAGCCCAACGCGGCTCGATCCGCGACCACCACCATCAGTGGCTTCCCCCAGTTGACCAAAAGAGTCGCCGAACGTCAGAAGGTCCACTTCAAGGTCAAGGTCCAGGACCGCACGCGCGCTCCCCGGTCAGTGAAGCTCCAAGAGAGGGTCGGGAAACGCTGGCGCACCAAGGTCACGCGGCGTACGAACGCGCGTGGCGCAGCGCGACTGCAGTGGCGAGCACCCGAGCGGACGGGCGCGACCCGATTGCGCATCGTGGTGGCCAAGAAGGGGCGCTCCGCCGCGGCCATGACGGCGGTTCGCAAGATCGTGATCGTCAGTTCCGCGTCCACTAAGACCTCCGAAAAGCTCACGGAGTCTGAACGCTTCGAGAACCAGGTCTTCAAACTGCTGAACAAGGCACGGAGCCAGACGCAGGTCTGCGGCGAGGACCGCTACCCCGCGGTGCCCAAGCTCACACGCAACGCCAAGTTGGACCGGGCAGCCCGGAAGTACGCGCAGAGGATGGCCGACGAGAAGTTCTTCGATCACATCTCTCCCGACGGGGACGACCCGACCGATCGGGCACGCGCGGAGGGTTACCGGCGTGGAGTCGGGGAGAACATCGCGGCTGGCTACGAAAACCCGGAGAAGGTGATGGAGGGGTTCCTGAACAGTCCAGGGCACTGCGCGAACCTGATGCGGCGAAGCTACGTGCACCTTGGAATCGGCTTCGTACTGCCGACGCCGGGCGAGTCCGCGCCGTTTTCGAATTACTGGGTTCAGAACTTCGGATGAGCCGCTTGCCGGCGCAGGACCGGTCTTCGCCGGGCGCGTCGTCTTGCGTCCTGACGTGAGGTCCACTAGACCGCTGTCATGAGCCTGCCTTTCGACCCTATTGACGAGGCGGCACGCCAATGGGCCGAACGCTGGGACGGAGTGCCCTCCATGCACGCGGTCACCTCGCTGATGCGCGTTCAGCAACTAGTCATCGGGCGCCTAGACGCGATGCTCAAACCCCATGGGCTGACCTTTGCGCGCTACGAGGCATTGGTGCTTCTGGTTTTCTCCTCCCGAGGCTCGTTGCCGCTGGGCAAGATGGGGGAGCGTTTGCAGGTCCACCCCACCTCAGTGACGTCCATCGTGCGACGTCTCGAGTCCGCGGATCTGGTGAAGCGGGTCCCGCACCCCGAGGACGGGCGAGCGGTATTGGCCGAGATCACGCAGGCGGGGCGGGACGTGGTTGAGCAAGCCACGGCGGACCTGGTGGGTGCCGACTTCGGCTTGGGAGTGCTCGACACCCCGCAACTGCGGGAGCTCTCCGAGGTACTGCGGCCGATCCGCGCCGACGCAGGCGACTTCGGATGAAGGCCGCGCTGCCGTCTGTGTGAGACCCGGCTTGAGGGAATTAGTTGGACGTCCTACTATTTCCTCATGGCGACTGACACGAATGCTCTGATGGACTCGGACACGGCAGGGACTGCGCGCACGCGCTGGCAGGCCCGCTTCGACAAGTCCCGGGTCCGTGAAGCGGACTTCACCACCCTCAGCGGGGCTGAGGTCGACGCCGCCTACGGCACCGATGACTCCGAGTGGCCTGGCGAGTTCCCCTTCACCCGTGGTCTCCACCCGAGCGGGAACCGTGGGCGGACCTGGACGATCCGACAGTTCGCAGGCTTCGGTAGCGCCCAACAGACCAACGAACGCTTCCGGATGATCTTGGGCCGCGGCGGTGGTGGACTGAGCGTCGCTTTCGACATGCCGACTCTGATGGGACGCGACTCCGACGACGAGCGGGCCCTGGGTGAGGTCGGCCACTGTGGCGTGGCCATCGACAGCGCCGCCGACATGGAGATCCTCTTCAACGGCATCGACCTGGCGCAGGTCACCACCTCAATGACCATCTCGGGCCCTGCCGTGCCGATCTTCTGCATGATGCTCGTAGCCGCCGAGCGCGCAGGGGTGGACACCAGCAAGCTCAACGGAACGCTGCAGACCGACATCTTCAAGGAGTACATCGCCCAGAAGGAGTGGATCTTCGGACCCGAACCCCACCTGCGGCTCATTGGTGACCTGATGGAGCACTGCACCGAGCAGATCCCGGCGTACAAGCCGCTCTCGGTGTCCGGCTACCACATCCGTGAGGCCGGCTCGACGGCCGCGCAGGAGTTGGCGTTCACGCTCGCCGATGGCTTCGGGTACGTCGAACTCGGCCTGTCGCGAGGACTGGACGTCAACGAGTTCGCACCTGGTCTGTCGTTCTTCTTCGACGCGCACGTGGACTTCTTCGAGGAGATCGCCAAGTTCCGTGCGGCCCGTCGGATCTGGGCGCGTTGGATGCGGGACGTCTACGGCGCCACCAGCGAGAAGGCTCAGTGGCTGCGCTTCCACACGCAGACCGCCGGTGTTTCGCTGACCGCTCAGCAGCCCTACAACAACGTGGTCCGCACCGGTGTCGAAGCGCTCTCCGCCGTGCTCGGAGGCACGAACTCGTTGCACACCAACGCCTTGGACGAAACCCTCGCCCTGCCCTCGGAGCAGGCCGCCGAGATCGCTTTGCGCACCCAGCAGGTGATCATGGAGGAGACCGGAGTGACCAACGTGGCCGATCCGCTCGGTGGGTCCTGGTACGTCGAGGCGCTGACCGACCAGATCGAGGCCGAAGCGAACGCGATCTTCGACAAGGTCCTCTCCATGGGTGGGAGCACCCTGACCCATGATCAGCATCCCGCGCTGGCCGAGGCGGTCACCGCCGGCAAGAAGCCTGTGACCAAGGGCCTGTTGCGCGGCATCGAGGACGGCTGGTTCATGACGGAGATCGCCGAGGCTGCCTTCCAGTACCAAGTGGCCCTGGAGAAGGGCGAGAAGAAGATCGTCGGCGTCAACTGCCACACCGAGTCGGTGACCCACGACCTGGAGATCCTCCGGGTCTCCCACGAGGTCGAGACCGTTCAGGTCGCTGACCTGGTGAAGCGGAAGGCCGGTCGCGACGACGCCGCCGTCGAGGCGGCGCTGACCCGCATGATCGAGGTGTCCCGAACGGACGAGAACATGATCGAGGTCATGTTGGAGGCCTGCCGCGCTGAGGCGACCCTCGGTGAGATCTGCAACGTGCTGCGCAAGGAGTGGGGCGAGTACCGCGAACCCGCTCGGTTCT
>CBDTZB010000264.1:0-4571 GCA_965364795.1 uncultured Nocardioides sp. | reverse complement strand
CAAGGGGTACGACGCGCGCAGCATCGCCGTGGTGAGCACCGCCGAGAAGGCGGAGGTGGCCCGCGCGGCCGGAGCCGATGAGGTCATCGTCCTGGGCGACCTTGATCAGGAGAAGAACGCGTTCAAGGACGCCGTCCTCGCCCTGACCGACGGCAAGGGTGCCGACCTGGTCATGGACGTTGTCGGGGGCGACCTGTTCATGGACTCCCTACGCGCGCTCGCGCCGCAGGGTCGTCTGCTGGTCGTCGGCTTCGCCTCCGGCCAGGGCATCCCCGAGGTCAAGGTCAACCGATTGCTGCTGAACAACGTCGACGTCCGGGGCGTTGGTTGGGGCGCCTATGCGATGACGCGTCCCGGCTACATGCAGGAGCAGTGGGCCGAATTGGCGCCGATGATGGAGTCCGGCGTGATCAAGCCCCCGGTGGGCAAGGTCTACGCACTTGAGGACTTCGGTCAGGCGCTGACCGACATGGACGAGCGTCGGACGCTCGGCAAGGGTGTGGTCCGACTCCGTGAGTGACCAGCCAGGTCGCCATCTCGCCGATGACCCGACCCACGCGCAACTCGACTTCCGGGTCCGCCTCGAGTCCGGTCCGGTGGGCGCGGCAGCGATCATGGCCGGCGCGTCGTACGCAGTGGTCGTCGACGTTCTTTCCTTCACCACCACCCTGTGCGTCGCCGCCGAGCGCGGGTTGACGGTGCTGCCCTATCGCTGGTCCACCGAAGGCGCTGCGGAGTACGCCGCTGAGCACAACGCGGTGCTGGCCCTGGACCGGCAGGCCGCTCAAGCCGTGGCGGAGAAGGCTCCTCGACCCCCGGTGAGCCTGTCACCGGCGCATATGTCCAGCGCGGTCCCGGTCGAGCGAGTGGTGCTGCCCTCCCCGAACGGTTCCGCGATCAGTTTCGGTCTTGCTGAGGCCGGCATCACCGTGGTGGGTGCCTGCCTGCGAAACCGCCACGCGGTGGCGCGCTGGCTACAGCCGCGGCTTGGTCGCGACGGGGTCGTGGCCATCATCGCCGCCGGCGAGCGCTGGAGTGACGGATCGCTGCGCCCCGCCATCGAGGACCTGTGGGGCGCCGGTGCGGTGGCGGCCGCCTTGGCGGACCTCGGGGTGTCCGGGGTCAGCGGCGAGGCAATGGCGGCCGCCGACTCCTTCCACGCCGCCGAGCACAGGATGCTGGACGCGCTGGGCTCGTCCGCCTCCGGGCGCGAGTTGGCGGCGAAGGGCTTCGCAGAGGACCTCCGGGTGGCGGCACGCACTGACGCGAGCACCGTTGTTCCCGTGCTCGTCGGCGACGCGTTCGTCGCCGAGTAGCCGCTAGAGCGCGCCCTGGGGTGCGGCGTCCTCGCCGTAGCCGGCCGGGATGTCGGGGTTCGTGCGCGAGGTCAGGTCCGACACCTTGGCCTTGGCGGTGGAGGCGGCTTCAGCGGCCTTCTCCGCGGCAGCGGCCTTGGCCTGCTCGACGCCCTGGTCGACCTTCGGGTTGGCGCGCACCCGCTTGGCGGTCTCGACGGTCTTCTCGTACGGCGCGTGGCCGGCACGCGAGCCCAGCAGGAATCCGATGGAACCGGCGGCCAGAAGGGAAAGCTTCGACATAGTCACTACTCCTTGGTGAGGTAGGTAGACAGGTGCGGGGTGGGTCAGGGGGCGAGGCGGTTGAGCGCCTCGGTCATGTCGTCCTCGGTGTCGTTCCCGATCTTCTCGAAGACCAGCTTCACCACCGGGGCCGCAAGCTTCGCCGCTCCCTTCATCTCCGATGATGGCTTCGTAGGTGATCTCGCTGCCCGTGCCGTTGGGGCGGACGGTGATGTTGTCGGTGGAGGTGGCGGTTTCGTTCTTTCCCACCAGGACGATCTGGTCGGCGGTCACCTTCTCCAGCGTGTAGGTCAGTTCGGTGCTGACACCAGCGATTTTGGAGACGTTGTGGAACGTCGATCCGACCTTGATCTCGCCGGTCCCGTTGAGGGTGCACGACACCGTGCCCGGGTCCCACTCCTCGGCGTTCCTGAAGTCTTTGAGGTAGTCGATCACGGTCTCCGGCTTGGGCCGGACGGTGAAGGTTCTCGTCACAGTGGTCATGCAACCCACCGTAGGCAGGCAAGAACCGTCAGACAACGCCCCGAGGGGTGAGGCTCATGGGCAAAGGGGAGGAGGTTCAGAGGGCCTTGAGCATGTGGATGGCGACCTCGCCGGTGAGCAGCGGACCGGCGATCTCGAAGGCTTGACCCACGTGCGGGGTGGACATGTGCGCGTCGAGGTCCTCCTGGGCGCGCCATTCCTCGATGGTGACCAGGACACCGGGGGCGCCGGTCGACTCGAAGACGTCGTACCGGATGCAGCCCTCCTCCTCACGGGAGGCGACGGCGAGGTCCTTCAGCGCCTGTGCGGCGGCAGGGTCGCCGTTGGTGGGCAGGGTGGCTACGACCTGGAGTGAACTCATGGAGTGACTATAGGCGCGGTCGGGCAGACCTTGGTGCCGCAGAGTTTCGCGTCGACCGGGATCGTCAGGGTGTAGTCGGTGACGCCGACGTGATAGTCCACCATCACGCGCTCGAGGTCCACCCCCGTCTCTTCGGCCTTGATCGCGGTGACCAGTTCCTGTCGACGTGAGCCGAGGTTCGAGACCCCGAAACACGGCTGGGTGAGGTCGTAGCCCTCGATCTCCTTGGTGAACTCGCCCAGATAGGGACCCTGAGCAAATGTCGAAGGCGGGTAGCCCTGCGTCACCGTGAGGGGGCGCCAGTCGAAGTCGCGACCCTCGGTGCGCTCGTCGATCACCGGGACGGTCCGCATCCAGGCGGTGGCCTGGACCGGTGCGACCGCGAAGTCGTAGCGGATCCGGTCGATCTGGATGTCGACGGCGGGTCGGGTCGAGCAGAGGATCACCCCGCCGAACGTGGCGACTCGACTCTTGGCTGGCAGATCGAGGGAGACCGGTCCGGCGGTGACCGAGGAGAGCGGACCCTCCGCAAGAGGTCCACTGATCCGGTCGGGTTCAGGGGCACTGGTGCAGGCGGTCAGGGCGGCCAGCCCCAAGGTGAGGGCGGCGATCGAGCGCGGCAGCGAACGCGCCGCGCCACCAGCCTTCGCTGGGTTCATCATGTCGGCCCCCCGAATCCACTCACTCTCCCAACAGTAGTGGTCGGCCCTGGTTCCTGCTGACGAGCGGGGAGGTGCCGCATTCTGCTGCGGCGTTACCCTTCGGAGCGTGAGCATGCTTGATGACGCCCGCGAGGGCATGAACCCCGCCATCCGCCCCCAGGACGACCTGTTCGGCCACGTCAACGGTCGTTGGCTGGAGGAGACGGAGATCCCCTCGGACCGCTCGAGTTGGGGCCCGTTCGTGCAACTCGCCGATGTCGCGGAGAGTCAGGTACGCGACATCATCGAGTCATCCGACAACCGGAAGATCGGCGACCTCTTCGCTTCGTTCATGGATGAGAAGACCATCAACTCCCACGGGGTCCGTCCGCTGCGTCCCCTGATTGACGCGGTGGCGGCGTTGCGCGACGTGCGCGATCTGGCGGCCTTCCTCGGCGAATTCGAGCGGATCGGGGGCTACGGCCTCTTCGGTTCCTACATCAACAACGACGACCGCAACTCCGAGCGCAACCTCTTCCATCTCGCCCAGGGCGGCCTCGGCCTGCCCGACGAGTCGTACTACCGCGAGGACAAGTTCGCGGAGATCCGGGAGAAGTACGTCGCCTACGCCACCAACCTGCTGCGTCTCGGCGGGCACCCGGACCCGGAGACCGCCGCCGCCACGGTGCTGGAGATCGACACCAAACTGGCTGCCGGGCACTGGGAGCGGGCGGAGTGCCGCGACGTCCAGAAGACCTACAACCTGCTGACCCACGACGAGCTCAAGGCGCTGTGCAGCGCCTTCGACTGGGACGCCTACGTCACGAACCTCGGTGCGAGCGACGTCGTCCCGGACACCGTGTTGGCCGAGGTCTGCTGCCGTCAACCTTCCTACTTCGAACACCTCTCGGGCGTGCTCACCGAGGTCCCCCTCGAGCAGTGGAAGGACTGGCTGCTGCTGCACGTCCTGCGCTCGGGGGCGCCGTACCTCACCGACGAGTTCGTGGAGACCAACTTCGACTTCTACGGCCGCACCCTGAACGGCACCCCCGAGCTGCGGGCGCGTTGGAAGCGCGGCGTCGCCCTGGTCGAGGGTGCTCTGGGTGAAGCCGTCGGCGAGGAGTACGTCGCCCGCCACTTCCCGCCGAGCTCCAAGGCGCTGATGGATGACCTAGTGGCCAACCTGTTGGCGGCGTACCGGGAATCCATCTCCACGTTGGACTGGATGACCGAGGAGACCAAGGAACGGGCCTACGAGAAGCTCGACACCTTCCGGCCCAAGATCGCCTACCCCGACACGTTCCGCGACTACTCCGACCTGCACGTCACCGCCGACGATCTGCTCGGCAACGTGGCCTCCGCTTCGGCCTTCGAGACTGATCGGCAACTACGCAAGATCGGGGCACCGGTCGACCGCGACGAGTGGTTCATGCTGCCGCAGACGGTCAACGCCTACTACAACCCCGGCACCAACGAGATCTGCTTCCC
>CBDTZB010000263.1:0-4572 GCA_965364795.1 uncultured Nocardioides sp. | reverse complement strand
CGCCATACGTAGGCGTAGGCGATGAAGACGGTGCCGATGAACAGGACCATCTCGATGAGGCCGAAGAGCGCCATCTCCTCGAAGTGCACGGCCCAGGGATAGAGGAAGATGATCTCGATATCGAAGATGATGAAGAGCATCGCGGTGATGTAGTACTTCACCGGAAAGTGCCCGCCGCCGAGCGGTTGGGGCGTGGGCTCGATGCCGCACTCGTAGGAGTCGTACTTCGCCCGGTTGTAGCGGCCCGGTCCGACCAGCACGCTGGTGACCAGCGAGCCGACGACGAAGAGCGTGGCCAACCCCCCGAGGAAGAGCACCGGTGTGTAGAGCTCCATCGCGCGTTCCTTTCCCTGCTCGATGCGCCGGCGGTGGCAACCGGATTGTGTTCTTGTGAAAACGGTCACTAGGTGGCGCGGGACACATACTGCCATTGCCCACCCCTGGTTGCACCCCTGGGTGGCGCCCACCCAGGCCGCTCGACCGGACCCTCCCCGAGGAGATTTAGGGCACGCGATTGTGTGCGAATTGCCGTTGCCCCCGTGGCGACCGGACCCTCGGAGCACCTGGGCGATAGTTTCCGCTCGTGCCCTCACCCCAGAGCGACCTCACGACGCTAGTCCCGCCCCCTTCGTCGACTCATCTCGTGGACGGCGCATCTCGGCTGGACGGACTCGCGATCCCCGTGGGTGCTCTGGCCCGACTCGGCGATCTTGGCGTCTGGCTCTGCGCGGCGCAGGGCTGCGTTCCGCCTCGCCCCCTGGATCGGGTGGCGGCGGTGGTCTTCGCCGGAGATCACGGAGTGGCAGCCCACGGCACGTCGGCCTACCCCGCTGCCGTAACCCCCGCCATGGTGCGAGCTGTCGCGATGGGGCAGGCCGGCGTGAGCGTGCTCGCCCGCCAACACGGCGTACGCCTCCGCGTCCTCGACGTGGCGGTGGATCGGGACCCGTCGTACGTCGAGGACCTACCGAACGGTGAGGCCCTGACCGCCCACCGGGTACGCCGCGGCTCGGGAGCGATCCATCTCGAGGACGCCATGACCTCCGAGGAGGTCCTCGCGTCGCTGGCCCTCGGCGCCGACCTGGCCCACGAGGAGATCGCCGCCGGCGTCGACCTGCTGATCAGCGGCGACCTCGGGATCGGCAACACCACCGTGGCTGCCGCCCTGATCGCGGCCGCGCTGGACCTCCCTGCGGAGGTGGTGACGGGTCGGGGCACCGGACTGGACGACGCGGGTCTGGCGCGGAAGGTGCAGGTGGTCGACGCCGCGGTCACGCGAGCCGGGGACGTCAGCAACGCCCTGGATCTGTTGCGAGCGCTGGGCGGGGCTGACTTGGCCGCGACGGTGGGCTTCCAAGTGGCAGCAGCCCGAGCAGGGGTTCCGATCATGCTGGACGGGGTGATCTCCGTGGCGGCAGCGCTGGTGGCCGAACGACACGCCCCCGGAACAGCCGCCTGGATGATCGCTGGGCACCGCTCCCCCGAGCCGGCCCAAGCCTTCGCGCTCGAATCGCTCGGACTCGAGCCGCTGCTGGATCTCGGGTTGCGACTGGGTGAGGGCAGCGGCGCGATGGCGGCCGTCCCGCTTCTCCGGTCGGCAGCGCTGCTGCTGGGTGAGGTCGCCTCGCTGGCGGAGGTGCTGGCATGAGGGCTGTGGACGTCATGCGTTTCAGCGTCGGGACCTTGACCGCGATTCCCGTCAAGCCTCCCCGGACGGTCGACCGTGAGATCACCGTGCCGGGCATCTTGCTGGCCCCGGTGTTCGTGCTGCCACTGGGCTTGGCCGTGGGTTTGGTGCTCTGGATCGGTCGCGAGGCCGGCCTGGCACCCATCGCGGTGGCCGCCGCTGCCGTCGCTCTACTGGCGCTCGGCAGTCGCGCCTTCCACCTCGACGGACTCGCCGACACCGCCGATGCGCTGACGTGCGGCTACGACCCGGAACGCTCGCTGGAGATCATGAAGCGCGGCGACGCCGGGCCGGCCGGCGCGTCCGCGATCGCACTGGTGCTGGCTATCCAGATCGGAGCCCTCACGGCGTTGCAGTCCAGCCACTGGGGACCGCTCGTGGCCGTGGTGATCGTCTGCGTGGCCCGCGGAGTGGCTTCAGTGATGTCGTTGCGTGGCGTCCCTGCCGCTCGGAGCAGCGGTTTGGCGTCGACGTACGTCTCCACGATGTCACCCGGCGTCGTCTCGGCGATCTGGCTCGTGTGGATCACGTTGCTGACCGGGGTGCTGATGCTCAACGACCGACCGTGGTGGTTGGGACTCGTATGCGCGGCCGGAGCGTTGTCGGTCGCGGCCTGGCTGATCCGTCGCTCGATCCGACGTCTGGGCGGGGTGGCCGGAGACGTCTACGGCGCCGCGGTGGAGATCTCGCTCGCCGTGATGCTGCTTCTGGCGAGCTAGGTCTGGAGCGGCCGCTGACGCCAGCGGCTCAGGCGGTAGCGCGGTGCAGGGCGACGATGCCGCCGGTGAGGTTGCGCCACTCGGGCTTGGTCCAGCCGGCTTCGCCGATCATGGCGGCCAGACCAGCCTGGTCGGGCCACGCGCGAATCGACTCGGCGAGGTAGACGTAGGCGTCCGGCGAGGAGGAGACCGCGCGGGCGATCGACGGCAGCGCCTTCATCAAGTACTCGATGTAGACGGTTCGGAACGGCGACCAGGTGGGAGCGCTGAACTCGCACACGACCAGGCGCCCTCCGGGTCGAGTCACCCGGCGCATCTCCTTGAGCCCGGCCAAGGGGTCGACAATGTTGCGCAGACCGAACGAGATCGTGACCGCGTCGAAGGTGTCGTCAGCGAAGGGGAGCCTGGTGCCATCGCCGGCGGTGAACGGGAGGTGCGGCTTGGCCTGCTTGCCGACACGCAGCATCCCGATCGAGAAGTCGCACGGCACGACGTACGCGCCACGATCCTCGAAGGGCTGGCTGGATGTCCCGGTCCCCGCGGCTAGGTCGAGCACGCGATCGCCGAACTGGGGGTCGACCGCTTCGATCACGTCGCGCCGCCACCGCCGGTCCTGCCCCAGGGACAGGACGTCGTTGGTGATGTCGTAGCGCTTGGCGACCTGGTCGAACATCTGCTGGACGTCGGTCGGTTGCTTGTCTAGCTCTGCACGGGCCACGCGGGAAAGGGTACGGCTCAGGCGTCGAGGTGGCCTCGGCGCATCCCGTCGGTGGCGCGTGTCATCACGGATCGGTCTCGCTGTGGCCGCTCCCTACCCCCGGATGGAGGCCCTGTTCGACCAGGTCAGCCTGGGCGACACGGTGGTGGTCTACCGGTCCTGGCCCTCGCCCGGGGGCCGCGCCGTGGGACACAGGCGTATTCTGGCGGCCGTGACGACCTCCCCGACCGCTGGCGCGCAATCCATGCCCGCCACGCTGGTTTGCCGGACGGTGCCCATCGACCTGGACCCGCAGGTCGACCTCGCCACGCTCCTCCCCACCGATCACCCCGTCGCCTGGGTACGCCGCGGCGAAGGACTCGTCGGCTGGGGAGTCGCCGCCACCATCGAGACGAAGGGCCCCGACCGATTCTCGGAGGCCAACAGTTGGTGGAACGAGGTGACCTCTCACGCGGTCATCCGCGACGAGGTCCGCCAACCCGGCACGGGACTGGTCGCCTTCGGCACCTTCGGGTTCGCCGATGAGCCCGGTGACTCGATGTTGGTCGTCCCCGAGGTCATCGTGGGACGTCGCGGCGACACCACCTGGGTGACGACTGTGTCCGCGGGCGGCCTGGACCGGTTGGACCACCAGATCACCCCCGCGGAACCACCGTCAGCCCCCGCGAACGTCACCTTCACCGACGGCGCTCTCGACAGTGAGCGATGGATGTCGTCGGTCTCCGACGCCGTGTGCCGCATCAACGCCGGTCACCTTGAGAAGGTCGTCCTAGCCCGGGACCTGATCGCCACCGCCGACGAACCCGTCGACGCACGCTGGCCCCTGCAGCGATTGGTGGAGTCCTACCCGATGTGCTGGAACTTCCACGTCGACGGCTTGTTCGGCGCGACTCCCGAGATGCTCGTGCGCCGCGAGCGCGGGCTGGTCACCTCGCGCGTGCTCGCCGGAACCATCCGGCGTACCGGCGACGACGAGGCTGACCTTGCGCTGGCCGCCACCCTGGCCCGATCCTCCAAGGACCTCGAGGAGCATGAGTACGCCGTTCGCTCGGTCGCCGAGTCCCTGGACCCACACTGCTCCTCGATGAACGTTCCCGAGACCCCGTTCGTCCTCCACCTGCCCAACGTGATGCACCTGGCCAGCGACGTCGCTGGGGTGGTCCACGACGCGGAGACGGTCTCCTCACTTCTGCTCGCCGAGGCGCTGCACCCCTCGGCCGCTGTCGGCGGGACCCCCACCACGGTGGCCACCGACCTGATCACCGAACTCGAGGGCATGGACCGGGGTCGGTACGCCGGACCGGTCGGTTGGATCGACGCCACGGGCGACGGCGAGTGGGGTATCGCTCTGCGCTCGGCTCAGATCATCGGCGACTCGGTGCGGCTGTTCGCCGGCTGCGGCATCGTCGGGGACTCCGACCCCGAGGCCGAGTTGGCCGAGTCGCAGG
>CBDTZB010000262.1:0-4579 GCA_965364795.1 uncultured Nocardioides sp. | reverse complement strand
GCCACCCTGGCAGTTCGTCGGCCAGGTGGCGGATGGCCAACGGCTCGAGGTCGACCTCCGACCTGGCGACCAGGCCGGCTTCGGCATCCAGCGTCGCGTGGACGGCGAGATGCGGTTCGAACCTCCCCTGGGCGTTCCTGCGGAAGAGGTCACGGGTTGGATCGTGGTCGCCGAGAGCGGTTGGTATGTGAGCGGTCCGATCTTCGGTGACGCAGGCATGGCCTACGTCTTCCTCGACCGAACGGTCGACCCACCAGGGGCGCTCATGTTCTGGCAGTGCGGATGAGGCGGGCGAGTCGGGCGCCAGCTCGCGGACGCTCTGCCTCCAGCTGATCGCGCAGGGCCTGCTGTTCACTGTCGGTCAGCAAGGTGTTGATGGGCCGCCGCCAAGCGGGTGGCTCAGGGTGGGCCGGCGGCGATGGTTGCGTCGATGGTGGCGTCGTCGATGCCGCAGCGGGTGGCGGCGTCGACCACCGGGGCCAGTGCCTCGCGGGTGAAGGCGGCGAAGGTGCCGAGCTGGGCGTCGAGATCGCCGTCCACTGCTTCGGTCGTCAGGTCGATCACGCAGTTCGCAGCCTGGGGGTCGACGCCCTGGTTGGTCAGCGCGGTGAACAGGATCGGGGCGACGGTTCCCTGGGTGGGGGCCTCGGACGGGTACTGGGAGACGTCGACGGCCTCGCCGCCACCGCCAGGGGTCTCGCCGGGCGGCGGGGTGTCGGGCGGCGGTGCGACGGTCGTGGTCGGCAGCTCGACCGCCGCGTACGAGGCGGCCTGCGTGGCCCCGCTCTCGGTCTCGGCTGCTGCGAGGATGATGCCGATCACCACGGCCACGGCCACGCCACCGGCGATGGTCGACACCAGCGTCTTTCCCCGAGCAGGGGCGGCCAGGCGCACGGCGCCTTCGTCGGGATCGGTCTCGGTGTCGAGGACTCCCAGCCCGTCGGCCCACACCGTCAGCGGCGGCATGACCACCAGTGCGGCCACGAGGGCGATCGCCACGTTGAGGGTGACGATGACCCCGAAGTCCCGTAGCAGCGGCAGGGCTGACCCGATGAGCACGGCGAACCCGCCGATCGTGGTCGCCGCTGAGGTGAAGAACGCCCGCCCGGTTCGACCGGCGGAGGTGGCTGACGCCTCTTCGGGTTCCAGTCCGCGCTGTCGTTCCTCGATGTAGCGAGCCATGATCAGCACGCAGAACTCGGCGGAGGACGCGATCACCAATGGCCCCGACACGGTGGTCATCGGCGACAGGCTGAGGCCTGACACCCCGATCACGATCGAAGACAGGCCGACGGCGATGCCGACGGGGACCAGCGTCACCAGCGTGCGCGCCAGGCTGCGGAACCGGAGCAGCAGGAAAAGTGCCACGAAGGCGAGGGCGAGGTAGGTCAGCACCGCCCGGTTGGCGGTCAGGTTCTCCAGCAGCCCGGTGCCGACGACCGCCAGCCCGCTCGGCGTGGCTCGGATGGCCGAGTCGCGCGTCTTCTCGACGAGCAGGATGCTGTCCTCGGGGATGTCGGCCTCGGCGATCAGCTCGTCGAGGTCGGCCTGGAGCTCCTTCACCAGTACGGCGCGCTCGTCCAGGCTGGCGGCGGCGAGCCGCAGGTTGACCTGGGTGGCCGTTCCGTCGGAGTTGAACAGCGCCTTCTGGATGTCCTCGGGGGCCACCTCCATCGCCCGCTCGATGTCGTCGGAGGTCGGGACCAGCGGCGTGGCCCCGTCGATGTCGATGACCTTGCCCATCGTCGAGACGAGCGCCGAGGCCGAGACCACGTCGTCGCGTTGCTCTGCGGACTTGTAGAAGTCGAAGAGCACCCCGTTGACCTCGGGTGCGGCGATGTTGTTGGCTTCGACCAGCACGCCGAGGGTGGACGCGAACCCGGTCTTCTCCTCGAGGTAGTCGATGTTCTCGACGTTCTCGGAGTCCTGGCTGATCCACTTGAGCGGATCGCTCTCGATCTTGATGTTGCCCTCGACCAGGACACCCAGGACGAACACGCCCACCGCCAGTGCGACGAACACCGCACCCAGGCGTGACGGCAACGAGCCCATCTTGACCGTGATCTTCTCGACCAACGACACCTTGCGTTCCCCGGTCGGTCGGGTGTACTCCCGGATGCCGAGCGCAGCGGTCGGCACGATGATCCCCACGATCACCAGCACCACCACACCGACCGCCAGCAGGATGCCGAAGTCGCGGATCATCGGGACCTGCGACACCTGCATCGACAGGAAGGCCACGACGCCGGCGAGGGTCGCCGCGATCAAAGCTGGCGCCACGTTGGCGAGGGTCTCGGAGATCGGGTGGTCGGCATGGTCGAGCACCACCTCCTCCTCGACTCGGTTGTGGATCTGGATCGCGAAGTCGATCCCGAGGCCGATCAGGATCGGGAGCCCCGAGATCGTGACCAGCGACAGGTCGAGTCCCATGTAACCGAGCAGCGAGAACGCCCAGGCCACTCCGATGAGTACGGCGAGCAGCGGGAGGAGGCGCCAGCGGACCCGGAACATCACCAGGAGGATGATCGTCATGACCACCAGCGCGGCGAGGCCGAGGGTGAGCATGCCGCCCTGGAGGTAGTTGTTGATCTCCTGGAGGTAGAGCGGCGCGCCGGTGACGGTCAGCTCGAAGCCGTCGAGGTCGAGCGTGTCGAGCACGGCGATGACCTCGTCGGTGGTGGTCGACAGCACATCGAGGTCGGCGTTGCCTGTCACCAGCACGCCGCCCACCGCGGTCTGCTGGTTGGGGAACACGCCTTGCAGCGACTTGCGGATCCGGCGCTCCTCAGGATCCTGCGGCGCAACGACCGTGCCGTCCTCGGCGGTCGTGAAGCCGGTGTTGTCGTAGATCAGCAGCTCGTTCCAACCTTCGTCGCCGATCTTCTTGGCGTCGTCGCTGACCTGGCCGAGCCGACCCGTCGAGAGGCCCGCGTCGGTGGTTCGGACCGCGCCCTTCTCGGTGTCACGGGTGATGCCGCTGAGCAGCGCCTGGCCGGCGACGCCCGCCGTGCCGCCCTCGAGCAGGTTCGACGAGAACTCCACCGTGGTCAGGGGGTCGACCGACGCGTACACGTTGGGGATCTTGCGCAGCTCGGCGCGGACCCGCTCGATCTCGGCCAGGTTCTTCCCGGTGTAGAGGTCTTCGATCCGGGTGTCGCCCTCGGCGACGAACAGCAGGATGATCGTCTCACCACCGAAGGTGTTCTGGTAGTTCTCGTTGTCGAGCGCAACCTGCGAGTCCTGGTTGAGGTAGCTCTCCTGCCCAGTCGCGAACTCGGTCTTGGTGAGCCCGATCGCCAGCACCCCAGTGATGACGATCACGGCGAGCGCCACGACCTTCCACTGCTTGCCGAGTTGCACGCCTGCGTTACGCCAGAAGTTCTCCACGGGCCCGGACTGTAGATCGGTCCCGCCGAGGGCGCTTTTGAAACGCCTGGCGACCGTGAGTTTGCAGCCCGGACCGCTGCTCTCATGGCTTCAAGGTCGATGGGTCAACGGCCGTGCTGCTCGAGTGCGGTGGGTGTTCAAGACCAGTGGAGCCAAAGGGGAAGGACGAGTGATGATCCCTTCTGCTGAATCGGCCGACGGTCCGATCAACCCTGCGGTTGGTAGAGCGCAGCGAGGACGATGGCTGCCGCCGTAGCCACGTTGACCGAGTCGGTGCCCGGGGTCATCGGAATGCGCACGAGGTAGTCGGCCGACGTCATTGCTGCGCCGCTCAGCCCCGGCCCCTCCGCACCCACCAACACCCCGACGTAGTCGGGTAGGTGTTCGATGACCGCGCCGAGCGGGGTCGCATCCGGTGCGGGGGTGAGCGCGAGGACGACCATGCCGTCACGGCGGAGGTCGCTGATGATCGTGGGCCACGCCTCGGTTCCGACCCGGGCGAACGGCACCCGGAGCACGTGGCCGAGCGACACCCGGGTCGTCCGCCGGTAGAGCGGATCCGCCGTGGTCGGGTCGAGGAGCACCGCATCCACCCCGAAGGCCGCTGCGTTCCGGAACAGCACGCCCAGGTTCTCGTAGTCGTTCACACCTTCCAGGAGGAGCACCCGACGGGCCCCGTCCAGCACCGCATCAGGGGTCAGGGTTGCGGGGCGTTCGGCCACCGCTACGACCCCGCGGTGAAAGTGGACGCCCGTCACGTGCTCGAGGGCCGACTCGGCAATGGCGTAGACCGGCACGGCAGCGTCGACGATCGACTGGGCGCGCGCTGCGTGCTTCGTGGCGACGAGCGCAGATCGCACCGGGTACGGCGACTCGGCCAGCGCCTCCAACGACAGCCAGCCCTCGACGGTGAAGATGCCGGCGTTTCGTTCGACCCGCGCCCTGACGCTCGGCTCCCGGAGATGCCAGTAGTCCGACAGTCGTGCATCGTCCAGGTCATCCACCATCACGAGCGACATGCCCCGAGCCTCGCACTGCCACCGCGAACCAGCGACTCTCACGTCGTCCGCGTGGGTGGAGGCTGGAACCCAGCGTCTCTCCGAAACGCAGCCGAGGGGCAGGTCGAACGGTGTGGGCAGCTAGCTAGCTGGCTGCCTCAGGGATGACAGTGAGCACGGGGGAGGCAAACAAT
>CBDTZB010000261.1:0-4584 GCA_965364795.1 uncultured Nocardioides sp. | reverse complement strand
ACCGCGTCGCGCGCGGTCAACACGATGATCGGCACGTCGTTGCCGGCGGTGCGCAGGGCGCGGGTCGTCTCCAACCCGTCCAGGCGCGGCATCATCACGTCCATCACCACCACGTCGGGGTTCAGGGTGCCGATTCCGGCCAGGGCCTCCGCGCCGTCGCCGGCCAGGCTGACGTCGTACCCGTTGAACTCCAGGGACCGCCGCAACGACTCGCGCACCGCCCGGTCATCGTCGACGACCAGGACGCGCGGTTTGGTGGTGTCGGAAGGCGGGGTCACCTGGGCAATGTTGCCAGGGTTGCCTGAACGGTGCCTGAGGGTCGTCGACGAGTGGTCGAGATCAGACGTAGCGCGCGGCGGTCTCGGCGGCCCGAGCGCCGTACCCGCCGCCGAACAGGCAGGCGTGGACCAGCATCGGGAAGAGCTGGTGCAGCCCGGCGCGGTCCTCCCAACCAGCGGTAAGCGGATGGGCGTCCTGATAAGCCTCCATCACCCGCGGCAGGTGGGGCAGACCGAACATCGCCAGCATGGCCAGGTCGACCTCACGGTGTCCGGCGTACGACGCGGGGTCAATCACCCAGACCCGACCCTCCTGGCCCCACAGGACGTTGCCGTTCCACAGGTCGCCGTGGACCAACGCCGGTCCCTCTTCAGGGATCAGGCGGGTCAACCGGGAGACCACCGACTCGATCGTGATCGCCTGGGCGGGGGTCACGGCGCCGCGGTCGCGGGCCAGTTTGAGGTAGGGGAGGAGACGACGGACGGCGTAGAACTCGGCCCACGTCGGCGCGGTTCGGTTGGGGAGGGGCAGGCGACCGATGAAGCCGTCCTGGTCATCGCCGTACGCCGCGAGTTGGGTCTGGTGGGTGACCGCGAGTTCGGCGCCGAAGGAGGCCGCAGCCTCGAGGCTGTTCTTGCCGGGTTCGACCCACGCCACGATCAGGACCTCGTGGTCGACGGCGAGCACCTCGGGGGTGCGCGCGCCGCCCTCCACCGCGCCCAGCCGCCGTAAGCCCAGGGCTTCGCGGGCGAAGAACCCGTCCGGAGGCGTGGACAGGGTCTTCATCAGGGCGGTGGTGCCGTTGCTCAGACGCAGCTTCGTGGCGGTGCAGATGTCGCCGCCGGCCACGGGGGCCGTGGCGACCACGGCGGAGCCCAGGAGTTTCTCGGCTCGACGGGCCAGCACGGGCTGACGGGTCATCGCACTGTCCTGACGCTAGGAAGGGCCGCGCCTGGATGGGGCGGCATCGCTCCCTACTACCGTAGTGCCTAGCCGGAGTCCGCTTCCAACCTTTCGTCCTCCATGAGCCGGATCAGGGCATCAGTCAGGGCATCTGCGGTCCGCTCCACCATCGTCAGGACCTCGTGGAAGCCGTCCGCACCGCCGTAGTACGGGTCAGGAACCTCGGCCCCGGGGTCGACCGGGTCGAAGTCACCGAAGAGCCTGACCTGGGGGGCTCGACCTCCCAGGGTCGCGATGTCGGCCAGGTTCTGTTCGTCCATGGCGAGGATGAGGTCGTGCCTCTCCAACCAGGAGGCGCCGAAGTGCTGGGCCCGGTGGTGGGAGGGGTCGTAGCCCGCCTCGCTCAGGGTGGCGGCGGAGCGGGAGTCCATCGTCTTGCCCACGTGCCAGTCGGCGGTCCCACAGGAGGAAACCGTCACCGCTGAGGCGAGACCGGCTGCGGCCACGCGATCGGCCAGGACGACGTGGGCCGTGGGGGAGCGGCAGATGTTGCCCAGACAGACCAGGGCAACGGCGTAGCGGCCGGCCTCGCGGGCCGGAGGCAATCCGGTCACTCGTCAGCGCTCAGGACGCGGTCGACGAGCCAGGTCACGAAGCTGATCACGATGGCGCCTCCGACCGCGGTCCAGAAGCCGTCGACCCGGAAGGCTATGCCGACCTCCTTGGCGATGGCTCCGGTCACCAGCAGCAGGGCGGCGTTGATGACGATGAGGAACAACCCGAGCGACAAGACGATCAGCGGGAACGACAGCATCGAGATGATCGGTTTCACGAACGAGGTGATGAGGCCCAGGATCAGAGCGACCAGAAGCAGCGGGACGATCTTCTCCTGCAGTTCTTCAACCCCCGTGCGGGGTCCGCGGAACCGGATGCCGTCGAAGATGGCCGCTGCGGCGGCGAGGGCGAGGGCGTAACTGGCCAGCCAGGCGACAAGTCTTGTCATTCCTCCATCCCACCACAGTCGGGACCGCGGCCCTCGCGCTGCGTAGCCGAAACGAGCGTGGTTTCGTTTGTAGTCCTATGAGCTGGCCCGCGAAGGAATCGACCGATGCCCCGAAGGGCCCCGCGCCCACGCCCTCCGGTGTTAGCAGGAAGCGTGTCGTGGGAGCAGTGGCAGCGGTCGCTGTGCTCGCCATGGTGAGCGTGCTTGCTTGGGTATGGCGCCACCCGACCGCGTTCCCCGAGGTGGCCCCCGGTGTGTCGACAGGCAACGACCGGTGGCCTGTGGGCCAGGACCTCGGCATCTGCACCCTGAGGCCCCAACCACGGTCAGCTATCGGGTCAGGGCGTGCGGCAGACATCTCCGAGGAGTGCGAGACGTGGGTGTCAATCGATGACCAGCGACTGACCTCAGACGCGGAACCGGGTCAGCAACTGCTCATGAAGGTAGCCCCTCGTCAACGCGGAATCGTCGAAGTTGCGGGAGCAGTCGTGACGTACAGCCATGGGTGGCAACGCGGTTCCCAGACCATCGGCGAACATCTGCGCCTGAACGTGCGCTGATGCATCGTCTCCACGTCGCCGCATGGCGTGTCCACAACCGGCGCAATCGGGTGTGGGTCGCCTCCGAGGTGATTGCCGCTCTGGATGGCTTCGCGGCGCGGACCGGGCGTCGCGGTTGAAGTGGACACCCCCAGTCAGAGACCCAGGGCGGCAATGATGGAGCGCTCGGCGTCGGCTAGGTGGGCGCGGAGGTAGTCGCTGGCGGCGTCGACCTCACCCGCCTCGAGCAACGCCACCAGGGCGGTGTGGGTGTCGGCCTGGTCGTGGGCGTTGCGTCGGAGCCGCTCCACCTGGGCCAGGGCGAGCTTCAACTCCACGACCAGGGCGTTCGCCGTGGCCACCAGACGTGGGCTCCCGGTCAGACCGACCAGCGAGACGTGGAAGGCGAGGTGTCGTTCGTTGAGCTCGCGGTAGGAGGCGCCCTCGTGGACGGCGGAGGTGTAGGCACGCAACGCGGTGTGGACGAGGTGTCGCTGCGCCGCGGTCGCCTTCAGCCAGCGGCGTACGCCGGCCCCTTCCAGGATCCATCGGGCCCGGCAGACGTCACGCACGGACTCGGCGTCGATGTCGGCGACGCTGACGCCTCGGTGGGGTTCTCGGCTGGCCAGACCCTCGGCGACGAGCCGGGTGAGGGCTTCGCGCACCGTGGGGCGAGAGACGCCCAGGGAGGCGGCGAGGGCGACCTCGCGCAACGGCGTACCGCTCTCCAACTCTCCGTCGAAGATCGCGCGGCGCAACTCCTCCGCCGCGCGGTCGGTCGTTGAGGAGTGCTCCAGGCTCAGGTCCCCGAACGGACTGGCCGCTGCCCCTGTCGGATTCATGGCCCCAGTGTGCCGGTTCTTCCCCTCGCGCTGGATCGACACAGGTTCGCTCGGTACGGTCACCGCGTGATTCCTGTCGGAGGTGTGCCCGTGATGCTGGCGGGTGTTGTCGTCTCAGGACTGATCTCTTTCGTCCTCCACGTTGCGCTACGTCGCCGGTTGGGTGCGCTGAGCTCAGCCGCTTTCGCGTTGCTGTTGTGGTCGCTGGTCGTGCTCGCGATCATCACCTTGGTGCCGGCCAACGGAGCGCCCGGCATCGTGTCGGCAGAGGATCGGATGCAGGGCTGCTCCTTCGACCTCGGGGGCCCCGCCCCGGACGGGTTCTGGATCTTCGGTGGCGGCCAGCGCCTCCTCAACACCGTTGTCTTCGTGCCCTCGGGAGTGCTGCTGGTGGTGGCCGCGGCGCGCTGGCGATCCGCCTGGGTCACCGTGCCGGTCGGCCTGACCCTGTTGGCGGCGTACTCGGTGGCGATCGAATTCACCCAGCTGACCCTGGCCCGACTGGATCGGGCCTGCGACGTGACCGACATGGTTGACAACGCCGCCGGCGCCGCGATCGGGGTGGCCCTCGGCATCCCGATCGCGTTGGCCCTGCGTCCCTGGCGGCACCGTCGCTTCCATCAGGACTAACGTGACGCCATGGCCCATCCTCAGCCGCAGCCGAGCCCATCGCCACGAGCGACCATTGCCGAGATCCCGGCGTACGTCCCTGGCCGTCCGCCCACCGCGCGCGATGGCCTGACGACCTACAAGTTGTCATCCAACGAGAACCCCTATCCGCCGCTTCCCGGGGTGATCGAAGCAGCGCAGGGCGCCGTCGCCCAGATGAACCGCTACCCCGACATGGGCGCAGCGGCCCTCTTCGGGGCCCTAGCGAAGCGACTGTCCGTCCCCACCGAGCATCTCGCGGTCGGCACCGGGTCGGTGGCCCTCATCTACCAACTGTTGGCCGCCTTCTGCGACCCCGGCGACGAGGTCATCCACGCCTGGCGCTCCTTCGAGGCCTACCCGATCGCTA
>CBDTZB010000260.1:0-4596 GCA_965364795.1 uncultured Nocardioides sp. | reverse complement strand
CAATCAGCTCGGCCTCGGTGACCTCTTCACCGTCGACCAGCACGACGAGGGCCTTGATGGTCTCGCCCCACTTCTCGCTCGGCACTCCGATGACGGCCACCTCGGCGACGGCGGGGTGGGAGAAGACCACGTCCTCGACCTCGATCGAGGAGACGTTCTCCCCACCGGTGATGATGACGTCCTTCTTGCGGTCCAGGATCGTGAGATAGCCGTCATCGCCGACGACTCCCCCGTCCCCTGTGTGGAACCAGCCGTCCCGGAGAGCCACCGCGGACTCCTCCGGTTGCTCCCAGTAGCCCTCCAGCACGACGTTGGACCGCGCCCGCACCTCGCCGCCGGGGTTCTCCCCATCGGCCTCGGAGATGCTCAGGCGTACGCCGATCGCCGGCGCACCGGCACGCGTCAGCTTGGTTGCCCGCTCCTCGGCGCTGAGGTCGTCCCACTCCTCACGGTTGCGATTGACGGTCAGCAAGGGTGAGGTCTCGGTGAGGCCGTAGATCTGGATGAACTCCCACCCGAGTTCTTCCTCGACCCGGACGACGGTCTTGGTCGGCGGCGGTGCCCCCGCCATGATGATGCGCACCTTGTTCCGGCCTGGGATCTCTCCTTCCCAGTCCGCGGCCGCCTCGAGCACGGCCGCCGCAACGGCAGGTGCGGCACACATCACGGTGACCCCGTGCTTCTCGATGCGGCGCAGGATCTCGGCGCCGTCGATCTTCCGAATCACGATCTGGGGAACCCCCAGCCCGGTCATCGCGAAGGGCATCCCCCAGCCGTTGGCGTGGAACATCGGCAACGTGTGCAGGTAGACGTCACGGTCGGTCACCCCGGCGTGCAGGCCGAAGGTGACGGCGTTGACCCAGATGTTGCGGTGGGTGATCTGCACGCCCTTGGGCCGCGCTGTGGTGCCGGAGGTGTAGTTGATGGTGGCCGTGGCACTCTCGTCCGGTTCCCAGGCTCGGGGTTCGATCCCAGGTGCGGCGTAGAGACCGTCGTCCTGACCGATGATGAACTTGAACTCGGCCGTGACCTCGCGCAGTTCGTGCTCCAACTCGGGATCGATCAGCAGCACCCTGGCCCCTGAGTGCTCGACGATGTACTTCACTTCGTCCGGCCGCAGCCGGAAGTTGACCGGCACCAGTACCCGCCCCCAAGCGGTGACGCCGAAGAAGGAGGTCAGCAACCGCGCGCTGTTGTGACTCACGATCGCCACGCGGTCCCCGACCTCGAGGCCGATTTCGTCCAGCTTGGCGGCTTGGCGTCGAGCTAGGGCTCCGATCTCGCCGTAGGTCAGTTCTCCGTGGGAGGGGGCCGGCTGTTCCGGTTCATCGACGCAACCGAGCCGATCCGGGTAGACCTGCACGGCGCGATCGATGAAGTCGGTTGTGCTGAACGGCACGAACATGGGGCCTCCGCGGATTGGTTCCCAGGGGTGACAGAAGTGACGCACGCCACTGTAGTAGTCGAACCCCGGAGACGCGCACGCAGATCGCGCTAGCGGGGCCACTCCGCCATGGTGACCTCGCCGCCGAGGATCTCCACCACCATCTGAACCTCGTCCGAGCCCTTCTCCATCAGCTCATAACGACCCTGCACAAGCTCAGGGAAGACCAGCGACGGCATCTCCCCACCGCTGGGCATCGGTCGACGGATCACGGCCACGTGTGGGCGATACCCATCGTCGAACCCATGCCCGTGTCCGTGCCCATGCCCGTGTTCATGCCCATCCCCGTGCTCGTGCTCGTGAACGGGCGACTTGAGGGCGACGCCTTCTGGCTGGATCTCGACCTCGGACCCGATCATCACATCGGGCATCTTGACGACCAGCGCTCCAATATCGCCCCCGATGTCGAGGGTGACCGAACCCTGTCCGGCGTGCGGGTTCTCCGGTGAGTCGGGCCCTCGACCCGGGGGTGACATGTTCATGCGCGGATCAGTTGCCTTCCTGTGGGTTCTTCGTGGCTGGAATGATCTCCAGCCCACTGCTGGGCAGGCCCATGTAGGGGAAGGAATCGAGGAACGGCGAGTCGGTGTACTCCGTACCGTCGTCCAGTGCGGAGGCGGCCTCGTCCGGTGTGTAGCTGGGATCGACCAACGGAATAGTCGCCCCAGCGATGGCCTTCAGCTCGATGGCCGTCACGTCGTCACCAAGCCGGCGACCGTTGGGGAAGCCGGCAAGGTCTCCACCCAAGATGCCGAGCTCGCTCTGATCTCTCGGCTGCTTGGGCGGGATAGCCACGTTGAGTCGCAGCACGTCCATCGGCCGGGGTCCGGTGTAGTTCTGGAACCCAGGCACGATGTTGGCCGGAATACCCGTCATCAGGATCGCGTGCAGGTCAGCCCGATCCTTGGTGTAGGCCGCCAGGTTCGGGAACACTCCCGGGTAAAGAGCGGGCAGCAACTTGCCCAACTCCGGCTGGTAGACGTACTTCTCGAACTTGCGGTCGAAGCGAGGCTGGCGCGCGTTCCAGTTGTCCTTCAGCCCCATCGGGGTGACGACCTCGTTGAACAACGGGTTGCCCAGACGGTTGACCTGGACCCACGGTCCACGGCCGACGAACTGACCACGGGCACTGTTCCACATCCGAGACTTCTTGCGACTCGAGGTCGCCCAGACACCGACCACCGACCGGCGATCCGCAACGCTGTTGTTGGCACTGCGGTTGCTGGTCAGTTCACTGATCGGAACCTGAATCGCGATGCTGTGCACGTTGAACGTCTGCGTCGCGTTCCGGGGGCTCATGTCCGGCATGCTGATCAGGTGCGCTCCACCGAAGGGACGCAGTGCCCCGAGGTCGAAGATGCTGCCGAGGTCCACGTGAAAGGCGTCGGCACGCTGGCCGGCAAACACCTGACGGCCACCAGCGATCTTGCGATATCCGCCGCGCGCGACCTGAGCGTAGTTAGGCATGCTCCGCGCACCAACGTTGCAGGGCGGGCAGGGCAGGTTTCCGGCAATCTTGCTGCGCTTGCCGTTGCGTACTACGTGCACGTCGTAGTACTGCGGACGGTTCCAGTTGACACTACGGATGCCCTCGACCTGACCGGTGTTGTAGAGGAAGGACTCCTTGTTCCGCACTCGAGTCTTAAACTCGAACTGGTAAGTGACGTCCTCGCGGCCGTCACCGTCGTTGTCGACCTTGATCTCGTATCGCACGTCGTCACCGAACTCGTAGAAGTTCGGTCCGCCATCTGGCTTCTGCAGCGGGATGAAGTTGGCGATCAGGGTGACCGTGTCCGGCTTGTCGGGGCTGACGAACGCGTAGACGTCCGTGCTGTCCGCTACCGGATCCTTGCTGGTTTCAGGCGCTTCTCTGTGGGAAGACATTTCACTTGCCCCCTGCTGCGTTGAGGATCCGGATGACCAGGTCGCGGTCGCGAACGACAACTTCTTCGTCACCGAACATGATCGAAAGGGAGTCTGATCGCGGGTCTTCCACGAGAACGACGACCGGCTCCTTGGCCGACTTGGCACTTGGCACGGCCGCCGACGCGACCCCGCCCTTAGCGGTTATGGCTACCGTGCCGGCGGCTGCGCCGGCTCCAGCTACTGCGAGGAATTTACGTCTGCTGGGATCACTCATGTCTCAGTAGCCTCCAAAAGGCATCAGCAGCGGCCTCCGAGCGAGGTGCTGTGAGACATACGTCACCGACGGCTTATCGGATGGGTGCCTTCCGAAAGTATTTTCCGCGCGCCCGCGTTACGCAGGCTTCTCCGCAACGATCCGCCAGTTCAGGTCAGCGATCTTGGCTCGCTCGGCCAGCGTCCATGCCTCGCCGCCGCGCTGCAACAGATCCAAAGATTCCTCGATCCACGGTGGTGCTACGCGGACCTTCTCCAGACCACGGATCACCTTGCGACCGCGCAAAATCAGGTCCCGTTTCTGGTTACACAAAGGCCATGCCTCGCTCTTGGACGGAGCGGACAGTTTGATCAAGAACCCGGCCCGCTCCAGGGCCGCGCACACGTCGGCGGGATACATGGACTGGGTTGCGGCCAGCGTCGGCAGGAACAACTTGTGCAGAGCCACATGCTCCTCGTCGTTCCAGTCGAAGAACGGGGTCAGGAGGTACTCCGAGCAGGCGTAGCGAGCGCCGGGCTTTAGGACTCGGAACATCTCCTGAGCGTGAGCATCCAACTCCTCCTTCTTGAAGAAGGGCCACACCGCCTGGAAGGAGAAGCAGCCGTCGAAGCTCTCGGACTCGTAGTCCAGGGGGTCGTGGTGGTTGCCGACGTTGAAGTGCAGACGGTCGGACATGTCGCACTTGTCCGCCCAGGAGATGGCGTTCTCGATCTGGTTGGGGTCGATGTTGTAGCCGGAGACCTGACCCCCGGTCATGGTGGCGAAGTGGTGAGCGATGCGCCCACGCCCGCAGCCCATGTCCAGCAGGTGAGAGTTGGCGGGGTCGGCCAGGTGCAGCTCGGGGAGCAGTGCCTGCTCGGTGAGGATCTGGTTGTCGTAGAGGCCCTTGTCCTCGTCCAGCATCGGCGGGATGTAGAGCTTCTCAAGGTCGAAGACCGAGAGCATGTTGTTCAAGATCTTGTAGTAGTCGGCCACCGCCTGCGTCTCGTCCGCGGTGTCGGTCTCTTCGCCC
>CBDTZB010000259.1:0-4598 GCA_965364795.1 uncultured Nocardioides sp. | reverse complement strand
CTTCGTGTGCGACGACATCGAGCAAGCCGCTGCCGCCGCCTGGGTCATGGTGCGCGCCGGCGACGACGAGGACGACCCGTTCCCGGAGGTTCGGTCCGGGATCGCCTACGGCCCTCTAGTGAACCGGCTGGGCGATGTCTTCGGTCCCACGGTCAACATCGCCGCGCGGCTCACCTCGGTCGCACGCCCCGGGACCGTGGTCGTCAACGAAGAGGCCTACGAGGCCCTCAGCGCGACCCCGAGCGAGGACCGGTCGTTCCGGAGGATCCGGCGAGTATCGGTCAAGGGCTACTCGCGGCTGGCGGCGTACGCCATGCGACTCGGCCCGGAGGACTAGCCCTAGCAGACCACCTGAGGGCATTGAAATACCCGACCGCTGCGGACGGGGGGTAAGCAGCGGCCGGGTAGGAGCGGAGTTTAATGGCTCGGCGGGGTGGTGGGAAATCAGCGAATGGTGACCTGGCGGTTCGCCAGACCCGAGCGAGCCGAACGCTCCTCGGAGGTGAGCGGGGTGGTGCTGGCCAGCGCCTCGACAAGCGCGGCGCGGAAGGTGGCAGCGGGCTCCTCGAGTGCAGCGGCACCGGTCCCGACGGGCAGGTCCCACACGGGCGCGAGCAGACCCTGGGTGCGGAACATGCCGACCAGACGGGCGCCCTCGGCGATCACGTCGGCCCCGGAGACGTGAAGACGGGCCAGGGCGTCGAGCAGTTCGCTCTCGGGCTCAGGCATCACCCAGCGCAGGTGCTCCTTGGTGCCCACGTTGGTCCAGTACGCCGCCTCGACACTGCTGAGGCGCTCGGTGGGGGTGGCCGATTCGTTGGCCTGGTCCAGAGCGCCCTCCAGGGCGGAGGAGTCAGCCACATCGGCGACCCAGTACTCGAAGCCTTCGTGGACGGTGACGTCCAGGCTGGGGCTCTCGATGATGTCCTGGAGACGCGGACCCTCGCCGGGGGACTCGGTGAGGCCGACGATGCCGGGCTCGCTGCCCAGTTCTTCGAGGGCCTTGATCAGCACGGCGGCCAGATCGCGCGAGGGGTCGCCGAAGTCGTGCTGAACCTGCAGGCCCAACCAGACCTGGCCGCTGTCGCGGACCATCGCGGGGGCCGCCATCGGCAGCAGGCTGCACAGTTGGATGGTGCGGTCGGCGAGCTTGTCGACGTTCGGGACGTCCTCGCGCAGCACCAGGCTCGCCGTGGCAGCGGGGACCAGCTCGCGCATGGCGACAAGGTCGCACTCGCCGGGCAGGCCCTCGAAGGGGCGGGCGACGTACACCGCGCCGGCGCCGCCGGGGGCTCCGTGGCACGCCTTGTAACGCTTGCCGGAGCCACAGGGGCACGGCTGCCGGGGACCGACCTCTCCCTCGGCGAGCGGGGTGTTCTGCTGGGACTTGGTACGCGAACGCTTGGCCATGCGGAGAAACCTACTCGGCCCCCCTGCGGGGGTCGGGCCCAGTGGTCGTCCCGGACACAACCGGTGGACCTCAGTCGCCGAGCAACTCGCGGATGTAGGCGGGGCGGTCGGTGATGACGGCCTTCACCCCCAACTCCATACAGAGCCGCAGGTCCTCCTCGGTGTTGACGACCCAGACGTGCATGTCGCGCCCGCTGCGGGTGATCCACGTGCCCAGACGGGGGTGTTCGTGGAGGAGCTCCATGCCGGGGCCCACCAGCCAGTCCTTGCCGATCATCCGGCGCAACATCGGCCAGTGGTGCTGCTTCTCGAGGAGCTGGACGAGTTGAACGTCCGGCGCCATCCGCTCCACCCGCTGTAGGGCGGTCCAGGAGAAACTCATCACCCGGACCGGCGACCCGGGCTGGTCCCAGCCGAACTCACGGAGCATCTCGACCACTCGCCGCTCCACCAGACCACCGAAGCGGGTCGGGTGCTTGGTCTCGATCGCGACTTCGACGCGACGGTCGTAGTCCGCCACCGTCTCCAACAGTTTGCGCAGCGTCAGAAGCCCGTCAAGGTTCTCGTCCCGGTCGGGCGCCTCGTCGTCCAACTCCGACCAGGGGTTCTTCCAGGCGGCGAAGTCGAGTTCGGAGAGTTGGGCCAGGTCCATCGTGGAGACCGTGCCGCGGGTGCTCGCCGTACGCCGCAGGTCGCGGTCGTGGACGCAGACCAGGTGTCCGTCGGCGGTCAGGCGTACGTCGCACTCGAGGCCGTCGGCACCGGCTTCCAGGGCCCGCATGTAGGCCCCCAACGTGTGCTCAGCGTTCTCGTGGCTGGCTCCACGATGGGCGACGATCTGGGGCCTCATGCCTCCACTATGTCTGTTGCTCCCCGCTCAGGCCAGACATTCTCTCGGCGGTGCGGTGGTCAATTCGCGGTAGTCCCTGACGTTTGTGCGAGCCCGCGCGGCGTGTCGTCGCACAACGGTCAGGGACTATCTCGGTGGGAGGAACTAGCGGGCGCGCAGGAACTGGCCGAAGTGCGGCACCGTGAACTCCACGCTCCCCCGCTCGGCGGAGAAGACGAGCCCCTTCTTGATCAGGCCGTCGCGGGCTGGGGAGAGTGACTGGGGTTTGCGGCCGATCGAACGGGCGATGTCGGCTGTGGTGATCGGACCGTCCTTGAGGTCGGCGCCCAAGTCAGCCATGGCGGCCATGTAGTCGCGTTCGGCCGGGGTGGCGCGGTCGTAGCGGGCGCCGAAGAAGCCGATCGCGAGCTCGGCCTCCGCGATCGGAGCGGCCTCGCGAACGTCGTCGATCGTGATTGGACTCTCTACCGCCGCATCCCAGGTGACCTTGCCGTAGGCCTGAACGAAATAGGGGTAGCCGTCGGTGAGCCGGTAGAGCTCGTCGAGGGCCTCGTCGGTGAACTGGGCGTCTTCGGTCGCGGCGGGCACCGACCAGGCACGGTCGGCCATCTCGCGGGGCAGCCGGTCGACGCGGTGATAGCGGAAGAGGCGCTCGGCGTACGACTTGGACGCGGCGAGGGCCACCGGCAGATGTGGGAGCCCGGCGCCGACGACGAGCAGCGGCGCCGACTGCTGGCTGATCTCGTGGCAGGCCCCGCACAGGGCGGCGAGTTCGGCGGTGGGGATGTCCTGCATCTCGTCGATGAACAGGGCGATCCCCACGCCCAGGTCACCGGCGAGGTGGGCGACGTCGGAGAAGAGTTCAATCAGGTCGAGTTCGAGGTCGCCGGAGTCGGCGCGACCTCGGACTGCGACGGCGTCGACCGGCGGGGTCCACCGCATCCCTTTGCGGTCGGCGAGTTGGGTGCGCAGGGCGAAGGACTTGAGTACGCCGCTCACAGACTCGACCCGATCGGGGTCGCGGTGGCGATGGGCGACCTCGCGGACCGCGGCGTGGATCGCCTGGGCGACCGGGATTCGGATGCTCTGGTCGGGACGGGCCTCGATCTTGCCGGTGCCCCAGGCGCGACGTACCGCTTGACCGCGCAAGGCGTTGAGCAACACCGTCTTGCCGACGCCGCGCAGCCCGGAGAGAACCATGCTCCGCTCCGGGCGGCCCGCGGCGATGCGTTCCAAGGTGACCTCGAACTGATCCACCTCACGATCCCGGCCCGCCAACTCGGGTGGGCGCTGTCCAGCGCCGGGGGCATAGGGATTGCGTACCGGATCCATGTCACCACCGTATCCGCGTCTCTAGGCTTTTTCGTAGAGGCGCTTAGCGGCGGGTAGTCCCCATGACTCAACTAGGGTGCGTAGGTGCCTGAACTACCTGAGGTGGAGGCCCTGGCCCAGGACCTGCGAGGTCGGCTCGACGGCCGCGCCATCACCAAGATCCACCTGGCCGCCTTCAGCGCGCTCAAGACCTTTGACCCGCCGCTGACCGCCCTCGAGGGCACGCTGGTCGACGGGGTGACCCGCCACGGAAAGTTCTTGGACATCGAAGCCTCGGGGCTGCACCTGATCTTCCACCTCGCCCGCGCCGGTTGGATCCGCTGGCGCGACGAGGTGCCGGCCCTGCCACCCAAGCCCAGCAACAAGTCGCCGCTCGCCGTGCGAGTCGTCCTCGATGACGACTCGGGGCTCGACATCACTGAGGCCGGGACGAGGAAGTCGCTGGCGGCGTACGTCGTCCGCTCCCCCGCCGATGTGCCCGGGATCGCCCGGCTCGGGCCCGATCCGCTGGCCGACGACTTCACCCCCGACGTACTCGCCGCGATCCTGGAGACCGAGGGCCGCAAACAACTCAAGGGCGTCCTGCGCCACCAGGGCACCATCGCGGGCATCGGCAACGCCTACTCCGACGAGTTGCTGCATGCCGCGAAGATGTCGCCCTTCAAACCCGCCAACAGCCTCGACGAGGCCGAGCTCGAGACCCTGTACGACGCCATCCGTGGCACCCTCGGCGCAGCGGTCGACCGCTCGCGGGGACTCGCCGCCAGCGAACTCAAGGGCGAGAAGAAGTCGAACCTCGCCGTCCACGGCCGCACCGGCGAGCAGTGCCCGGTGTGCGGGGACCTTGTGCGCGAGGTGTCCTTCGCGGACTCATCGCTCCAGTACTGCGCGACGTGTCAGACCGGCGGGAAACCGTTGGCGGATCGGCGTACGAGCAAGTTCTTGAAGTAGGTCGCTCAGCCCTGCGCTGAGGCGGGGAAGAAACGTCTGCGCGCCCACAGGGAGA
>CBDTZB010000258.1:0-4607 GCA_965364795.1 uncultured Nocardioides sp. | reverse complement strand
AGGCGTTCGTGAGGCCCTGCTCGACGTCGAGGAGGGCGCCGACATCGTGATGGTCAAGCCGGCCCTGGCCTACCTGGACGTCGTGCGTCAGGTGCGCGACGCGGTTGATGTTCCGGTGGCGGCGTACAACATCTCCGGTGAGTACGCCATGGTCGAAGCTGCCGCTGCCCAGGGTTGGATCGATCGGGAGGCCGCGATCCTGGAGACCCTGACTTCGATCCGCCGCGCCGGTGCCGACGTCATCCTCACCTACTGGGCCACCGAGGCCGCTTGCCTGCTGCGCTGATCCCGGCTGGCCGACTCTGGTCCGAGCGAGCGGCGAGTAGATGGGTGAAATGGCGAACGCGCCGCACCCCGAGGGGTACGACGCGCTCGGCGGGAACTTAGATCAGGACTTGCCCTTGGAGGTGTAGTCCCGGATGCACTGGTCGAAGTTGTCGTTGCTGACCAGCGGGTTGTCGATGTAGCCGTCCAACGTGCACTGCACGATGGCTTGGGCGACGGTGAGCAGGTCGTCGACGGGCTTGACCGAGGTCGAGGGCAGCTCGGGGACCGAAGGTGCGGGGATCGGGGTGGAGTTGCCGCCACCCTGGTTGCCTTCGTCCTTGTCCTTGGAGGCGTTCTTGCCACCGTCGGCGGACGCGCTGGGGCTGCTGCTGGGGCTCGTCACGGGCGGGGCGGCCTGGACCGTCTTGTCGCCCTCCTTGCCGTCGTCCTTGCCCTTGCCGTCGCCCTTGGGGGCGTCGGGGACAGGGGCCGGCACGAAGAAGCCAGCAGCGAGGGACTCGTTGGGGACCGAGGTGAAGTCGCCGTCGAGGTAGGCCTCGGTGATCTGCAGGACGAGGTTCACGTAGGACTGCGAGTGGTTGTAGCGGTAGAGGGCGGCGCGCTGTCCGGCCTCAGTGGCCAGGTTGTCGTTGCCCGAGCAGAGGTAGACCGCGGTGCCGAGCGCCGCGTCGTCGATGTCCTGCGGGTTGCGCATGCCGTCGCCATCCGCGTCGACCCCGACGACCGACCAGGTCGAGGGGATGAACTGCATCGGGCCCACCGCACGGTCGAACTCGAGGTCGTTGTCGAACTGACCGGCGTCGGTGTCGCGGATGACCGCGGTGTTGCGCGAGCCGTTCAGGGGGATGCCGTAGATGCCGGGAGTGGCGACGCCCTCGTTGTTGAGGGTGTTGCCGCCGTAGCGGCCGTGGTTGGACTCCACGCGGCCAATTCCGGCGATCAGCTGCCAGGAGACATTGCACGTCTTGTCGGCGGAGTTGATGACCGTCTCAGCGCGCTGGTAGGCGGCGAGGGCGGCGGAGGGGATGCCGTTGGTGCTGGCGTTGGCGACGACCTGCTGGGTGTCAGCCTTGCCGACGCCCAGGCCGGTCCCTTCGGAGGCCGACACGGAGGCCGGGGCCTCGATGGCGTCGGTCGGGACGCTGGCGCCGTCGGGGAGCGAGACGCTCACGTCGGGCGTCAACTGGTCCGACGAAACAGTCGAGGGGCCCGTGGCAGCGGTGGTGAGGCTGGCCGTCCAGGCCGCCGAGAGCAACGCCAAGGGCAGGATGGCACCCGCCTTGTGTGCTCGACCGAAGCGCTTGGTGGACATTGAGTTTCTCCCTCGTACCGGTGTCATGCCATGAGGTGGTTGATGCCACCGCAGTATCAGATGTTGGTGGCCCAACGATCCGTAGGACTGTGAGGTTACGGGACATCGTTGGTGTGAGTCTCAACACCAGAGATTTCTCCAAGAAACACGCGCCGCCTACAACGCTCATGAGATCACGCTGACCGGGCGGTCCTCCACTCGCCGTTCAGCACGTGGGATCGGTCACCTCAACCAGGGCCCGCCCTCGGTGACGACTGGGCCAGGTTGGCCGGCTGGGCCACAATGGCACGGTGAGTTCCTCCCCGATCGATCCCGCCGATCCAGCAACCCACCAGCCAGCGGGTCCCTCCGCGGCCGGAGCCTCGTCGTTGGCTCTCTTCGCCAGGGGCCAGGCGGTGACGCCCGGAGGCGTGAACTCGCCGGTCCGCGCCTTCAACGCGGTGGGAGGTAGCCCTCGCTTCATCCGTTCCGCGAAGGGTGCCTGGCTCACCGACGTCGACGGTGAAAAGTACGTCGACCTCATCTGCTCCTGGGGCCCGATGCTGCTCGGTCACGCCCATCCAGAGGTGATAGCAGCGGTGACCGAGGCGGTGAGTCGGGGGACGTCCTTCGGCACCCCGACCGAGCCTGAGGTCGAACTTGCCGAGGAGATCGTGCGTCGTACGCCGGTCGAGAAGGTCCGCCTCGTCTCCTCCGGGACCGAGGCCACGATGTCGGCGCTCCGACTTGCCCGGGGCTTCACTGGGCGCGACATGGTGGTGAAGTTCGCCGGTTGCTACCACGGTCACGTCGACCCGTTGCTGGCCGCGGCCGGGTCTGGAGTGGCCACGCTCGGCGTTCCGGGCACCCCCGGAGTGCCCGATTCGGCCACCGCGCTGACCATCGTGCTGCCCTACAACGATCGGGCCGCCGTCGCGGCCGCGTTCGCCGAGTACGGCCCGCAGATCGCCTGTCTAGTCACCGAGGCCGCCCCCGGCAATATGGGGGTTGTTCCGCCCGAGCCCGGCTTCAACGAGTTCCTGGCCAAGACCTGCCGTGAGCACGGCGCACTGTTCGTCTCCGACGAGGTGATGACCGGCTTCCGCGCCTCGCGCCAGGGGTACTGGGGTGTCGACGGCAAGGCCGAGGGTTGGAACCCGGACCTGATCACCTTCGGCAAGGTGATGGGTGGAGGATTCCCCGCGGCGGCCTTCGGGGGCCGCGCCGACGTGATGTCCCACCTCTCCCCCGAGGGGCCCGTCTACCAGGCCGGGACCCTGAGCGGGAACCCGATCGCGACCACAGCCGGGTTAGCGACGCTGCGCCTGGCCGACGACGCCGTTTACGAGCACCTCACCTCTACTGGCGAGGTCATCAAGCAGGCCACGGCCGCAGCCCTGAACGATGCGGGCATCGCCCACACGATCCAGAGCGCCGGCACGATGTTCTCGGTCTTCTTCAACGAAGGACCCGTGCGCAACTTCGAGGAGGCCTCGCGCACCGACACCACGGCGTACGCCGGGTTCTTCCACGAGATGCTCCGCCGCGGCGTCTACCTGCCGCCCTCGGCCTACGAGACCTGGTTCCTCTCCTCGGCGCACGACGACCACGCCGTCCAGACGATCGTGGACGCCCTACCGTTTGCTGCGCGAGCAGCGGCTCAGGCGAGCCAGACCAGCACGGAAGGAACCCGATGAGCACGGAAACCATCGTCCACCTGTTGCGGCACGGCGAGGTCCACAACCCTGATGGCGTCCTCTACGGGCGTCGCGACGGCTTCCACCTCTCCGACCTCGGGCAGAAGATGGCTCAGCGGGTTGCCGACACTGTCGCCGACCGCGACATCACCCACCTGCGGTCCTCGCCGCTCGAGCGCGCCCAGGAGACTGCGCGGCCCCTGGCCGCCGCCCGGGGGCTCGACATCGTCAGCGACTCACGGGTGATCGAGTCCTCGAACAAGTTC
This sequence comes from uncultured Nocardioides sp., assembly GCA_965364795.1. Taxonomy (GTDB): domain Bacteria; phylum Actinomycetota; class Actinomycetes; order Propionibacteriales; family Nocardioidaceae; genus Nocardioides. Next base: position 1,065 of record CBDTZB010000258.1, on the reverse strand, counting down.
GAAGGTGAACGCTTCGGCGCGGGAGCCAAGACCCTGCGCAATCCCAAGCACTGGCGACACCTGTGGAACCCCTTCAAGCCGTCGTGGGGTGAGCCCTACACCGAGGTGGCCGCCCGGATGATGGCCTCGGTGTACGACGCCCGCGACGCCGCTTTGGGCCACGAGGCCGTGGTCGTTTCCCACCAACTTCCGATCTGGACGACCCGTCTGGCCGCCGAGGGACGCCGATTCATCCACGACCCCCGGTCGCGTCAGTGCACCCTGTGCTCGCTGACCTCCCTGCACTTCCGCGACGAGCGCCTGGTCAAGGTGTCCTACTCCGAGCCGGCCGGGGATCTGATCCCCGTCGCCGACCGCGGGGCCACGTTCTCCTCCGGCGGGGCGGCCGACTGATCGTGTCCCGCGCTGGTCGTTGCTCGCTCAACCGCGCCCCGAGGTGGGCCCGGCACTCTGCCCCCATGCAGGTCCTGGTGGGGGCCCTCGTGCTGTTGGTGTTGACCGGCTGCACCGGGCTGCCCGACAGCGGCGAGAAGGGTTACGTCACCGGCGACGGCCTGGTCCGTCAGGTTGCGCCCGCTGAGCGTTCCACGCCGATCGAGTTGACCGGGAACGACCTCGAGGGCAACCCGATCGCGCTCGAAGAGGGCGAGGGTAAGCCACGCGTCGTAGTGGTGTGGGGCTCCTGGTGCGTGGAGTGCCGTTTAGAGCAGGAGGCAGTGAACGCGGCCGCTGAGGAGTTGGCGGGCACCGCCACCTTCGTGGGGCTCGACACCCGCGAGACGTCCCTCGACAACGCCCGCGCCTTCGAGCGCGAGTTCGAGGTGACCTACCCCTCGATCGACGCCAACGACGGCAAGGCGATTCTGGCCTTCAACGGAGTGCTGAGCTTTGCCTCCGTCCCGGCCTTCGTCATCCTTGACGCCGAGGGCCGGGTGGCCGCCAGCATCGTGGGTCGGCTGCCCTCGCAGCGGACGCTGGTGACCCTGGTCGAGGACGTCGCCGCGGAGACCGTCGATGGCTGAGTGGTTCCAGAGCCAGGCGCTGTCGGGATCGCTCGCGCTCGCC
>CBDTZB010000257.1:0-4608 GCA_965364795.1 uncultured Nocardioides sp. | reverse complement strand
CGTCGGCGTCGGTGACGGTGCTGGTGATGCTGACCCGCGGGTCGTCGCCGTACCACTTCCGCACGTAGGCATTGGCTTCGGTCGTGATGGCGTTGCGGCGGGCCGCGTTGCTCCGGCTGAACCGGTACGCCGTGGTGATCTCGCTCAGGACGAACCGCACGTCCGCATCGAAATCCCACGCCTTCTCCAGGTAGCGCGCGGTGTTGATCGCGATCGTCCGACCATCGGCCTTCCCAGAGTCGTTGTAGCCCAACATCAGGGCGATCACGTCAGGCTTATGGGTGCGCATCAGAGAGTTCAGGCGGGTGATGTGCAGGGGGAACATCGAAGACGCCTGCGCTGCATGGTCGGTCTCGAAACCCAGGTCGGTGCGCAAGTAGTTGCTCGGCATCCCGCGGGTCTTAGCCAACTCCTTCGTCGGCCCGACGAAAGTCACCGGAACGTGCTGACGCGCGAACTCACGCCAGACGAAGTAGCGGTAGGTCGCGTCACCCTGCCGTCCCTGGGTGATCGAGTCACCCACGAACATCACGCGCAACCGCTCGTCGGCCGGGTTCAAAAGGGGAATGGCGGCCGAGGCAGGCAGCCCCGGCAGGAGACCGAGCATCAGACTGGCGAGGAGACAGAACAGCGCCCCGAGGGTCCTGCGCGGTGAAGACAACACCCGTGCAGGTTACGTCGCCGAACCCTTCCGGTCCGAAACTTCACGGATCCTGATCGAGGGACGGGTAATAGGAGGCAGCGGGCCCGCCCCGTAGTCTTCCGTCTTGTGGCAGGCCCGGATTACGACTCAGAGATCAAGACACTTCAAGCGACCATGCGCACCATCGAGCAGGTGCTCGATATCGACGAGATGCGCCGTGAGATCGCTGACCTCGGCGAGCAGGTCGCCGCTCCCGACCTCTGGGACGACGTCGACCACGCCACCCGGGTGACCGGTCGCCTCTCCGACATCCAAGGTCAGGTCGACCGTTTCGTGGCGTTGTCCGAGCGGATCGGGGACGTGGAGGCCCTCATCGAGCTGGGCCGCGAGGAGGGCGACGCCGACTCCTTGGCCGAGGCTGACGCTGACCTGGTCAAGATCAAGAAGTCGGTCGAGCAACTCGAGGTCCGCACCCTCCTCAACGGGGAGTACGACGCCCGCGAAGCCATCATCAGCCTCCGCGCTGGCGCCGGTGGCGTCGACGCCGCGGACTTCACCGAGATGCTGATGCGGATGTACATGCGATGGGCCGAGCAGCACGGCTACTCCGTCAGCGTCTACGACACCTCCTACGCTGAAGAAGCGGGCCTGAAGTCCGCCACCTTCGCCATCAAGACGCCTTACGCCTACGGCACCCTTTCCGTCGAGGCCGGCACCCACCGGCTGGTGCGGATCAGCCCCTTCGACAACCAAGGCCGTCGCCAAACCAGCTTCGCCGCGGTCGAGGTCGTCCCCGTGCTTGAGCAGACCGACGTCATCGAGATCCCCGATGAGGAGATCCGCACCGACGTCTACCGCTCCGGCGGCCCCGGTGGTCAGTCCGTCAACACCACCGACTCCGCCGTGCGACTGACCCACATCCCGACCGGCACCGTCGTGTCGTGTCAGAACGAGAAGTCGCAACTGCAGAACAAGGCCAGCGCCATGGTCGTCCTCAAAGCGAAGCTCCTTGCGCGCAAGAAGGCCGAGGAGAAGGCACACCTCGATGATCTCAAGGGTGACGTCGCCGCCAGCTGGGGTGACCAGATGCGCAACTACGTGCTGAACCCCTACCAGGTCGTCAAGGACCTGCGGACCGGCTACGAGGTCGGCAACCCCTCATCGGTCTTCGATGGTGACCTCGACGGTTTCCTCGAGGCCGGTATCCGCTGGCGCCGCGGCGCCGACCGCGAGGCCTGACCCTTATCGGGCTCGGGCTCTGTTCGACTTCGCGCTGAACGGACTCTTGCCTGCGCTGTTCTTCGCACGCACGGCGAACTTGTAGGTGCTGCGGGGGAGTCTCATCACCAGGCCGCGTTTATTGCCGGACACCGTCTTCTTGAAACGCTTCACGACGCGCTTGCCCTTGAGCTTGAGGGCGATGACCTGGTACTTCGTGATCTCAGCTCCGCCGTCGCTGGTGGGAGGCTTCCACCGGATCTTGACCGTGGACCTGCCGCCGGGCTTGCCGGACTTGGCCTTCCCGATGCGCGGCTGACTTGGTGCTGTCGGGTCGACGGTGGGCGGGACGACGGTGGGCGCGACGTAGGCGTCGATGCTCAACTCGACCGGAGCGCCGTCGCCGACGGCGTTGGTGGCGTGGATTCTCAGCGTGTGCGCGTTGTCGTCGACGTCAACGAAGGTGAACTCGGTGGTGCCCGCGGGGACCCGGGACACCTGGTCATCGAGGGCGAGGGCGTACCCGGTCACCTCGGCTCCACCGTCGCTGGTTGGGGCGTCCCACGTGACGGTGATCTCGCCAGCAGCGACATCACGAGTAGCGGCCACCGCCAGGGGTGTGCCGGGTCGGTCGATCCGACTGGCAGGGACGTGCGCGCTGGTGCCTGGCCCGGCTTCACTAACGGCTCGGACTCCGAGGGCGTGAGCGTCGAGGCTGAGATTGCGCCAGACGAACCTACGGAGCGAGGAGTCGGCGAGGTAGTTCCACGAACCGTCGTCCAGCAGGACCTCGTAGCCGATGACAGCGGAGCCGCCATCGGAGGTGGGTGCAGCCCAGGTGAGGGTGGCGGTGTCGATGGTGCGGGTCGCCACCACGGAAGTCGGTGCCGAGGGCGATCCCACGGCCGCCAGGTTGACCGTCGCGGAGTTGGGGCCGGCGCCCCGGGAGTTCACGGCGCGGACCTTGATCGTGTGGGCTCCGTGAGACAGGGCAGTGGTGAACGAACGCGGGGTGACGGGAACAGTCGTGCTCGCCGCGTCGATCTGGACCTCATAGGCGGTCACCTCGGCCCCGCCGTTGTTGGCCGGGGCGTTCCAGGTGACGGTGACTTCGCTGTCGGCCACTCCGCGGGTGGCGGCCACCGTCAGGGGAGCGGTGGGTGCGTTGATGCGGCTGACACCGACGGGGACGCTGGTCCCAGGCTGCACGTCGTTGATGGCGCGGACCGCTAGCACGTGGGCGTCTAAGGAGATGCCGGTGAAGGTGTGGCTGCGAACGCCGGCGCCGCCGGCTGAGGTCCAGGACCCGTCATCGAGCGCGACCTGGTAGCCGGTGATGGGAGACCCCCCAGTTGAGGTGGGTGTGCCCCAGGTGATGGTGGCGGTGTCGTTGGTTCGGCTCGCCGTGACGGTCGTGGGACCCACGGGACCACTGACACTCCGCACAGATACCTCGGCCGAAGGCCCAGCCCCGACGGTGTTGACAGCGCGGACGGCGATGGCGTGGGCGCTGTTGTCGATCGGTAGCGAGGCGCTGGTGTCGGCGGTGCTGGCGACTACGGCGCCGTCCATCAGGAGGTCATAGCGTGTGATGGCGCTGCCCCCGTCGTCTGTTGGGGCGGACCAGGCGACGTCGACCTCCCCGCCGGGGATGTCGCGCACCGCCGTCAGGTCACGCGGGACGCCAGGAGCGTTCACGACGGCGCAGGCGTCACCGGTCAAGGTGTAGGCCCCCAGACTGCCGTAGTCGCTGTACCCGTCGTCGACTGTGCCGCGACCGACTCCGTCGACCGCCAGGTAGTACTGCCCGGTGACCACCGAGGTGTTGATGGCGGCGTTGAGTCCAGAGGCAGAGTCCCGTGAAAGGTAGGCCGACGGCGGATCATGGCTGATCACGGTCGCCCCGGCCGCGTCCAGCAGGGTCAGTTTGATGTCGAGGTTAGGGGCGACGTCCACCGGGTCGGCGGCGTACGAGATCGCGCCTGTGCACTGGCCCAGCGAGTAGACATCGACATCGGTCCGCGTGGAGATGTACGCCGTGCCCGTAGGAAGCGCGGCAGCGGCGGTGCTGACTGTGCCGCCCGCCTCGTCGGTCCGATTGGCCAAACCGTGGGAGTTGATAACCGCTAGGTCGTCCTGTCGCTCGTTGGCTCCGGAGTACTCGCCATTGCTCCACTGGGAGATGGGTTCCCGGTAACCGAGACCCATGATGGGAGCCCATCCGTTGTGACCCTCGTAGTAGCTGTCTCCAGTGACGCCGTCGTGCAGGAGGCCGAGGTTGTGCCCAATCTCGTGGCTGGCCGCCTCGGCGATGCTCTTGGGGTCGGGGGACACATCCGTCGGAAAGACCCAGGCAGGCTGGTAGTAGGAGTTGTTGTCGGGCGCAGCGAATCGGTCGAAGGTGCCGGGGTATGCGACGCCGCCACATTCTCCCGGGCAGAGGGAGGCCCGGGCGTCGGCGCTTTCGCTGATCAGGGCCCTGGCTCCGTACACCTGATCCGCGAGGCTGGTTCGGGTCAGCGCGGCCTCTCCGGGGTCTGCGGTCGTGACGTTGACGTCGAATGGCGCATAGTCCTCTGCTACCCGCACGAAGATGTCTTGGACCATCCGCTTCTCCGCGCTGCTGAAAGCGGCGCCGTCATCGGCCGGGTCCCAGCCGTCGTGAAAACCTGACCGAACGGAGCCGCCGGCGGGAGTGTTCCAGCCGGTCCCGCTGACGCTAGCGCCGTCGAAGTCGAGAAAGATAG
>CBDTZB010000256.1:0-4611 GCA_965364795.1 uncultured Nocardioides sp. | reverse complement strand
GTTGTCGTAAACGTCCTGGTCCCCGGTAGCGGCACGGTGCTGTCAACGCCGGCCGAAAACTGACCCCCTTTTGCCGATCGAAAGTTGACCCCCTTCGAGCGGTTTGTTGGTGCTAGATGGTCTTCGTGCGGTTGGTCGGTGGTGGCCCGGTGCGGTGTCCGCGGGTGCGGTAGGACTCGCCGTCTAGGGCGATGACCTGGGCGTGGTGGACCAGTCGGTCGATGGTGGCTGCGGCGACGACGTCGTCGCCGAGGGTCTCGCCCCATCGTGAGAACGCCAGATTTGAGGTGACTACGACCGATCCGGTCTCATAGCGGCTGGCGATGAGCTGGAAGAACAGCGACGCGGCTGCGGTGTCGAAGGGCAGGTAGCCGACCTCGTCGATGACCAGCAGCCGGTAGCGGTTGAGCTTGCGTAGTTCGCGCTCGAGGAGCCCCTTGTCGTGTGCGGTGGCCAGGCGGGCGATCCATCCGGTCGCGGAGTCGAACGCGACCGGGTAGGACGCCTCAGCGGCCTTGATCGCCAAGGCGATCGCTAGGTGTGTTTTCCCGGTCCCGGGCGGGCCGAGGAGTACGACGTTGTCGCGTTTAGCGATGAATGTGGTGGTGGCTAGGTGCGCGACCATGTCGCGGGTCGCTGCTGGGACGTGGTCGAAGGTGAAGTCCTCGATGGTCTTGACCGCGGGGAAATGCGCGGCTGAGATCCGCATCCGAGTTCCATTCGCGGTCCGTGAGGCGACCTGGCGACCCAGCACGGCAGCGAGGTACTCCTCATGCGACCAACCCTCGGTACGGGCCTGGTCGCCAAGCACGGCGAAGGTCTCGTTGATTACCGGGGTCTTGAGCTCACGAGCCAGGAACGCGATCTCGCTGAGCAGGTCCCTACCGGTGACCTTGCCGGTGACGGTGGGTGTAGTCATCGGACGACCTCCAGGGTTGATCGTGCGGCCACAGCCGCCTCGTCGGTGACCGTCGGGGTCAGGTCGAACAACGCGTCGTAGTCGCTCAACGCCCGCACACCCACGACCGCACCGACCCCACTCACCGGCCTCGTGGCTGGGCCCCGCATGGCAGCGGTGCGCGCTTGAAAGGCGGTGCGTAGCCCGGCAGCAGTGTTCACGTGGGCCGGGTCGGTGATCGTTTGGTGACTCGACCAGCACCGGCGATGAAGTCCCACGCTTGTCCCGGCGCAGGTGATCGTGACGGCGTCTAGGCCGGCGTGGACATCGACGAACCGGCCGATCACGGCCGGGTCGACCGAGTAGTCGTTCCCAGCGATCCGCACGTAATAGTCACGGCCCAGCCGGACCCGGGCACTGGTGCCCACCGACGGCGCGATCGGCGGCAGCGCACCCATCGCGGCGACATCGACCGCGACACGGGCCCCGGGCTGCTGGCCGGTGCGGCGCAAGACCCGGGCGTTGGCTCGCGGCAGCCAACTGGTGAGTTGGGTGTTGTAGTCCTCCGGGGAGTCGAACTCACGCCCAGGCATGAAGGAGGTCTCCAAGAACCCGTTGGCTCGTTCTACGATGCCTTTGGCTTCGGGGTCACGTGCCGCGGTCTGGTAGATCCGTGTGCCCAGCGTCCCGGCGAACGACCGGGCGCCCAGAGTCAGCCGGTGGTGTTGGCCGATCCCGGCTTCGTTGTCCCACACCAGCATCTTCGGGACCCCACCCAGCCCGGCCAGGAGCTGCCACATCCCGGCCATCAAGTCACCGGTCTTCCTGCTCGGCAGCAGCGTGGCCATGATGAACCCCGAGAACGCCGCGACCATCGTCAATACCGGCAGGTCCACAGCGGGTCGACCGCCCACCCAAGCCGCGGTCTTGGACCCAGCATGGACATCGACGGGGATGACCTTGCCGGGGAACCACAAGTCGCACTGCACGATCTCACCCGCGACATAGGACGTACGGTCCGCGGGATCGGTCGGGGCGTACAACGGGCGGAGTTGGGCGACCCTGGCCCGCAACACCGAGGACGAGTTGGTCCACCCGATCCGTTCAGCGATCACCGTGGCCGGCATCGAGGGAAACTCCGCCAATAACGCCCGGATCCGCGGCTCGTAGGCGTCGAGCATCGACCCCACCGCAGCCCGTTTGTACTCCGGCGGGGAATCCGAAGCCAACGCCGCACGGACCGTGTTCCTCGCCAACCCCGTCTTCCGCACGATCGCCTTGATACTCATCTGCTCCGACTTATGCAGACGTCGAATCTCAGCCCAGTCTTCAGTCATGATCACTCCCTCACAGTGCCGAGGGGGTCAGAATTCAATCGGCACCAGGGGGTCAGGATTCACCCGGCAGCGACACCGGGTCCGCTTAGGGCTGCGGGTTTTGGTGCGCGGGCTGGTGGCACCCGTCGACGGACGGGTGGTGGGCGACGGGGCGGTACCGTCTGTATCGGTTTCGCATGGCGTCTCCTCCCGCTCATCAGATCGAACGTCTGTTCGATACTTCTTAGGGAATGAAAGCACATTAACGGCGTCAGCGGAAGTCGACCCAAGTCCACGCCTACGTCGTTGTGCTTCACCCCCGTCAATTCGTGGCGGAACGATTCCGGTCGAATTCGGGTTCGAGTTATCTGAAGTGGTCATGGGAACTTTGTCCCACGCCGGACGGTTCCAATAATAGCAAGCAGTTCGCGGGGTCCCTCCAAAAAAGGGACCCTCAATTTACGGGTCTTGAATTACTTCAAAGAATGTGCATAAGCGCAATCGCGGCGAATACTAGGCGCGTGTTGGCACCTCTGACTCCGTTGGAGGTAACCGTCCGGACTGCTCCTAAGCGGCCTTCGAGGGCCTACCAGGGTTACGTGTCCGGCCATTTCCAGTTGGACGGAGGTTCAATTCGCTTCTGGGCGACATCGAGAAACTCTCTAATCTCACCCTCGGCGGGCATCGCGCCAGGCAGAACTTCTATCAACGTGACAATGTCTCTGACCGTGAGGTTGTAGCGACCAGTCAGGCGTCCCTGCCACGGGTCGATGTCGCCCGCCTCCATGCGCGCGTCAAGTTTCACGAACGCCTTCAAAGGGAAACCACGGTCAGCGAAACCCTTGGGGTGCGGGAGTGCGTTCTTGTGGGTGCGCACATGCAGAGCGATGAGGTTCTGCATAACGGCAGCCTGGAAGTCAGCAACCTCAACAGGGTCCTTGCCGCTCGGCGGGTTCCACACCCGACTGGTCACCGGAACCCCCTCAACCGAAAGTTGTCCGAAGGCGTTACTGGGGGTGCACCACTTCCGTGGTCCGCTGACAGGCACGAACCAGACCCTACGGCTGGACGCGATGTATGCACCGATGAATGGCGGTGCGGCGGCGTTCTGTATCAACCGAGGCTGACCTCGAAGCCATCGAGAACACCGCGAAGCCCCGACTGCGAAGCCCATCGAAATTACACAAGGCTGTCCCAGCACGCTTCCTGCGCTACTTCGAGAACCACATGGAAGCCACGCGACGACACCACTTGCAGGAACCGCTCGCAGTCTGCGAAGCACGCCTAGTCTGGGGCCAGAGACCTAGTGGCTATCGGAGTTAGCGTTAGTCAGATGGCTACACCAGCGACAGGATGTGTGACGAATGGATTTGGCATGGCTGTCCGACTTTCTCGACTGGTGGACCGCACCGAAGGCTGGTGCTACGGCGGCGGCGGTGGGTGCCTCATCAGCCGTTGTCGCCGCGACAAGCGGGGTTCGGACACTGAGGCAGAACCGCCGCGATAGCCGTTCACGCAGTCGGCCCATGATGGCGGCTGAACTGCGTGACCACCCCCACGTCAGGGCGACTCAGTTGCTGGTGGTCAAGAATTACGGTCCTTCGATTGCTCGAAACGTGACAGTGACATTCGACCCCGCAATCCCTGACCCGCCGCACCCGGCAACCAGCATGACGCCGTTCCTGAAGAACCGGTACGCCACACCGATTGCCGTCATGACTCCCGGCATGGAACTCGACAACATCTACTTCTCAGGCGAGCGCGACTCCACAGAAGGGTGGGTGAACCGAGAGCCCACACCCGCCAAAGTGACCGTCACCATCGCCTATGAGAACGACAACGGACACCAGTTCACCGACGACTTCCCGCTCGACACCCGTCTCATCCGCGACCGGACATACACGTCGTCGTCAACTTCGCCCGAGGCGTTGATGGAAGACGCAGCGAAATCCCTCAAAGGGCTTCTCAAACTGGGGGAGACGGCCCACAAAAACTGGGTCCACATGCAGAGAGCCGCCGATAACGAAGCGGCAGAGGAAAAAGAGCAAGCAGAAATCAAAGCCGAGCGGCACAGAGCCCTCGTGCGGCGAGTTCTTCCGAACAAGAAGTAACCCCGTTCAGGGCCGACGAGCCCATCTCAGGACCATCGACACGAGGTTGACAGCAACTGCGCGGGGCAGTCGTCACATGACAACGGTATGCCTGACGCCCCGTAGACAACCCGTCCGACCTGCGAAGAGCACACCAACGGTCCGGCCCGGCCCTACTGCCGGATGAGAAGGCTGATGGCCTCAGCGAACTCTGCCGCCAACACCTCAGGCGGTGGCAACACCACCCCCTCCGGGAGTGCCTCCAGGACACCAACCAAACGAGCCGCCACAGCCTCCCCCACCATTC
>CBDTZB010000255.1:0-4630 GCA_965364795.1 uncultured Nocardioides sp. | reverse complement strand
CGGCAGAGCGTCTCCATGGTAAGGAGAAGGTCTACGGTTCGATTCCGTAAAGGGGCTCTGGGTCTGAGTGGCCCTTGGCGGGGTAGCTCAGGTGGTTAGAGCACACGACTCATAATCGTGGTGTCGCGGGTTCGAGTCCCGCCCTCGCTACACAGATCGATCATTCTGCACCGGATTTCACCAGACGAAGGACTACCCCGTGGCCAGCAAGAGCTCAGACGTTCGCCCGAAGATCACGCTCGCTTGCGTGGACTGCAAGGACCGTAACTACATCACCAAGAAGAACCGTCGCAACAACCCCGACCGTATGGAGTTGGCGAAGTTCTGCCCGCGTTGCCGCACCCACAAGGCGCACCGCGAGACGCGCTGAGGCGCATCCCTTTATCTCTCCAACCCGTCGAGCCCCTGGCCCGGCGGGTTGGTGTCATTTCGGGGGCGGGGCCGGTGCGTTAGATTCGCGACGTGGACTCGACGATCATCGGCCGGACCTATCCGCCAGCACCGCCCTACGAGGTCACCCTCGAGGCCGTCCGGGCCTTCGTGGCCTCCGCCGGCGGCTCGTACGCCGGCCCCGACGAAGCGGCCCCACCCACGTTCCCCATCGTGGCGGCGTTCCCGGCGATGATGGCCTTCCTCGATCAGGAGGGGCTCGATCTCTCCCGCATCGTGCACGGCGAGCAACGGTTCAGCTATCGGCGCCCGGTCCGGGTCGGCGACCAGTTGGTGGCCACGATCAGCGTCGCGACCCTGCGACAGATCGGCGGCAACGACATCATCGGCACCTCCAGCGAGATCACCGACGCCGACGGGGACCTCGTCTGCACCGGAACCGCGACCCTGGTCCACCGAGGTGCCTGATGAATCCTGAGTTCGCTTCCAAGACCTTCGCCGTCACCCGCGCCGACCTCGTCGCGTACGCCGAGGCGAGCGGCGACCACAACCCGATCCACGTCGACGAAGGCGTGGCTCTCAGCGTCGGCCTGCCCGGCGTCATCGCCCACGGCATGTTCACCCTCGCGCTGGTTGCGCGCTACTTGGGCGAGCAGGGGGTGGCGTCCGAGGACGTACTCGAGATCGGGGCGAAGTTCGTGAAGCCCGTGGTCGTGCCCGAGAAGGGCGCGTGGGTGTCGATGAGCGCGGTCGCGAAAGCATCGGACTCCGGCACCGATGTCATCGTGGAGGTCCTCTGCGACGGCGCCAAGGTTTTCGGGCCACGCGGTGCCCGGGTGAGTTTGCGTGGCTGAACGCCTGGCCGACCACACGACCCTGCGTCTAGGCGGCCCCGCCGAGGAGTACGCCGTCGCCACCACCGATGCGGAACTGATCGCCGCGGTGTCTGCAGCCGATGAAACGGGGCGGCCTCTTCTTGTGCTGGGCGGCGGCAGCAACGTCGTCGTCGCAGATGAAGGTTTCGTCGGCTTGGTCATCGAGGTCGCCACCGGCGGCGTCATCCCGGACGTGGAGAGCGACGACGCAACCTGTGGGGGAGTGCTGGTCCGGGTCTCAGCGGGCGAGGACTGGGACGCCTTCGTGGCCACCGCCTGCGCCCGTGGCTGGGTGGGGATCGAAGCCCTGTCCGGTATCCCTGGCCGGGTCGGCTCGACCCCCATCCAGAACGTCGGCGCCTACGGCCAAGAGGTTTCCCAGACCATTGCCTCGGTCCGCACCTGGGACCGTCTCGAGGGCCGGGTGCGCACTTTCGCGAGCGCCGACTGTGACTTCGGCTACCGCACGTCCAGGTTCAAGGCCGAACCGAACCGCTACGTCGTTCTGGAGGTCACCTTCCAGTTCCGCCAAGGTGAACTCGGAGCCCCCGTCGCGTACGCCGAACTTGCCCGCACCCTGGGGATCGAGCAGGGGGAGCGAGCGCCTCTGGGTCGGGTCCGCGAGACGGTGCAGGGGCTACGGCGGGGCAAGGGCATGGTGCTCGAAGCCACCGACCACGACACCTGGAGCGCCGGGTCGTTCTTCACCAACCCCATCGTGGCGCCCGGGCTCGTGCCGCCGGCCGCTCCGTCCTGGCCCATAGCCGGGTCCCCGGACGTCAAAACCAGCGCTGCTTGGCTGATCGAGCACGCTGGCTTCCCCAAGGGTTTCGCCGTCGCCCTGGGCGCCCCTGCCAGCCTGTCGACGAAGCACACGCTGGCCCTCACCAACCGAGGCAGCGCCCGCACCGAGGACCTGCTGGAGTTGGCGCGCACCATCCGGGAGGGGGTCAAGGAGGCTTACGGGATCACGTTGGTCAATGAGCCGGTGCTGGTCGGCTGCCAGCTCTGATCGGGCTCGATCCTCGGGGGGGGCTCAGGCGGTCCGGAGGCCGACCACCAGCAGGATGAATAGCAAGATCAGTCCGATCAGGACGCTGGCGATGATCCCCAGGATCATTCCTGCGGTGGCTGATCCGCCGCCGCCGAGTGCGCCGTTGCTGGCCTCGATCTCCCGACGGGATCGGTAGCCCATCACCGCGGCGACCGGCCCCAGGAGGGCCGGGAGCACACACATGAAGAAACCCACCACGCTGATGAGACCGAGCACCAGCGCGGTCGTTGCCTGCGGCTGGTTCGGCAGAGCCGGGGGGTAGGCCCCGTAGCCAGCCTGGCCTCCGGAGTACGGCGTGCCGTACGCCGGCGGGGTTGCGGGTTGTGCCGGGGGTGAGCCGTAGGGACTTGGTGCCGGCTGATTCCAACCGGGTCCCGGTTCGCTGCTGGGGGTTTGGCCCAAGAGTGCGTCCGGGGGCTGATAGGACGGCCAGCCGTCGCTTCCCGATCCCTCGGAGGGGTTGGAGGGGGTGGTGTCGTCCGGCTCAGGCCCAGTCATGAGCCGATCTTCTCAGGTGCCCGCCTCCGGTGAGCCGGACGGTTGTGGATCGGGGGCGGCCAGCCACGCATCGATGTCGAGGAGCGCGCTGCGGACCAGCGACTCGGGGGCTCGTGAGGCCCGGAAGGACATCCGCGCCAACTCGGCGAGGTCGTGATCGGTCAACTCGTGGGCGGCCCGCATCGAGGCGTACTGCCCCTCGAGTCGGGAGCCGAACAACAACGGGTCATCCGCACCCAGGACCACGGTTGCCCCCGCGGCCAACAGCGTCGGCAGTGGCACCGACGTGGGGTCGGAGTAGACCCCGAGCGCAACGTTGGAGATCGGGCAGACCTCCAGAGCCACGCCGGCGCGCACGATCTGATCGAGCACCGCCGGGTCCTCAGCGGCGCGTACGCCATGACCCAGACGGTCGGCGTGCAAGACGTCGAGGCACTCGCGGACGCTCTCGGGGCCCCGCAGTTCGCCACCGTGGGGGACTAGGTTCAGTCCACCCCGGCGCGCGATGTCGAAGGCGCCGGCGAAGTCGGAGGTGACACCCCGCCGCTCGTCGTTGGACAACCCGAAGCCGACCACTCCGCGATCGGCATACTGCACCGCCAGTCGGGCCAGGGTGCGGGCGTCGAGCATGTGGCGGGTGCGGTTGGCCGCGATCACCACCCCCACGCCGACTCCGGTCGCAGCGGTGGCTACCCGCACGGCGTCCAGCACGAGATCGGTGAAGTTGCTGATGCCGCCGAAGCGGGCGGCGTACCCACTGGGGTCGACCTGGATCTCCAGCCACCGACTGCCCTCACGGGCGTCGTCCTCGACGGCTTCGCGGACCAGGCGGCGGACATCGTCAGGAGTTCGCAACACCGATCGTCCGACGTCGTAGAGACGCTGGAAGCGGAACCAACCCTTCTCGTCGGCCGCGCTGAGCTGCGGCGGCCATTCGGAGACCAGCGCCTCGGGGAGGCGGATCCCGTCTCGTTCGGCGAGTTCGAGCAGCGTCGTATGGCGCATCGACCCGGTGAAGTGCAGGTGGAGATGCGCCTTGGGCAGGGTGGAGAGGTTGCGTGCGATGAGGGCACGTTACTGCCGCACCGGACTGACGGGCAGAGGGGCTGGACCCATCCTCCTCGGCACCCCCCAGAACAGGGCCTCGACAGCTTCGCGGGGGTATCGAATTGTCCGCGGCCACCGGTGACCCGTAGACTCCTGGTTTGGAGTTTCTCCCGAATCTTTGGCGTGCCCTCAACTAGGCCGCCACGGACGGGTGAATCACCGAAGGGCACTAGCTCAACTGGCAGAGCGTCGGTCTCCAAAACCGAAGGTTGGGGGTTCAAGTCCCTCGTGCCCTGCAGAACAGCACCACCCGCACGATCGATCGATCAGCATCGCGCTGAACAGCACAGCGGCACATCCGACCGGGATCCCGGCCGGGCCCCGAGGAGAGGTGATCAGCATGTCGGAGAGCACAGTCAGTGGCCCTCGCGGCGGCAGCGCCGACAGCAGTGGTGACAAGCGCACCAGCCTGCCGACGTTCTACCGTCAGGTGGTCGCCGAGCTCCGTAAGGTCGTCTACCCGACCCAGGACCAGCTGGTTACCTACTTCTTCGTGGTGATGGCGTTCGTGCTGATGATGATCGCGATCGTTTCGGCGCTCGACCTGGCGTTCGGCAAGTTGGTCTTCGCCATCTTTGCCGGCGGCAACGACATCTGATCGACCAGTGAGCGGATCTCCCCACCCTGCGTGCGGAGATCCGGTCCACCAAACAGCAATCCCCAGCCAAGTGATGGAGCAACGCGTGTCCCAGTTCGACTCGTCCGA
>CBDTZB010000254.1:0-4631 GCA_965364795.1 uncultured Nocardioides sp. | reverse complement strand
AGCGTTGGCTGACCCCCAAATGGAACAACTTCTTCACGTGGGGGGCGTGCCGTGGCCAGTACGCTGAGAGAGGTACCCGGGCCGGCGAGCAGCCGACGTTTCGAACGTGAGTCCTGGGCCGCTCAGAACTGCGAGACCATCGTGCCGACGTCATCCGAAAGCCTCCTGGCACAATTCGCCGACGCCTGCACCCATCCCACGGACATCCCAACTCTACTGACCCGGGCGCTCCCCCACGTTCTATTAGCGACAGGTGCCGAGTCGGCGTACGTCCTGCACGCCGAAGCTGGCGAGACGAAGGTGAATGGCCACTCGGGAAAGCGGCTTCCCTTGAACGTTCTTGCCAGCGACTGGGCGGATCCTTTCCCCGGGTGGCGCAGACTGACCATCCCGAGCGCCTGGCACCCGAACGGGGTTCGATCGGCAGTCATCCGGCCGCTTTCCCCAGACCCCTCTCCCCTCCTGCTGATGCTCACGTTCGGCCGCGAACCGGCCGACGCCGACCTTCTCGGCGTCGTCGGGTCACTTCTCGAAGTTGCGGTGAGCGGCGCCCAGTCCGCCGCGGAGCTGAGCGACCTCACCCGGCGCGTCAACAACGCTCAGCAACTCGCCAACATGGGTGACTACGACTGGCACATCGCGAGCGATACGAACCACTGGTCCGACCAGCTTTACCGCATCTACGGTCACGAGCCGCAGTCATTCAACGCCACTTATGAGCGCTTCATCGCACACCTCCACCCCGATGATCGGGAACGGATCATGGAGATCCACCAGCAGGCCTACGCCTCGGGCGAGCCATATCAGATGATCGAACGAGTGCAGCGTTCCGGCGGAGAAAGTCGCTATCTCTCCACCAACGGGCAGGTCATCATGGATGAGGAAGGGACGCCTGTACGGATGCGGGGGACCTGCATCGACATCACAGACCTGATCCTTTCCGAGCAAGCGGCAGAGCGCGCAAGCGCTCGATTCCAAGCGCTCGTGGAGGCGAGCGACGACGCGATCATGGTGGTCGAGGGCGGTCTGGTGGTGCAGACGAATGATCGCGGTCGCGCACTCTTGGGGGGTGACCCGGTCGGTCTACCCCTCGACAGATTCATGGACATCGATGGCACTACGAACCTGGGCATCCCCGGGCGCGGACTGCTCCCAGGACAGGCCCTGACGTTGGACGTCTCCACCAGCGAACTGAATCCGGGAGCCGACGACCACCTTGTGGCGGTGTTCGTCCGCGATGCGGCCCCCCGGCTCGCCAGCGAAGCGCTCGCGGTCAGCCTGCGCGAATCACAAGTGCGCCAACGGCAAGCCGTCGAGATCAACGACAACATCATCCAGGGTCTTACTGCTGCGGTGTATTGCCTGGAGGACTCCGACCGGGACGCCGCCGGAGAATACGTTCAGATCACCCTTGCTTCCGCCCGCTCCATGATGACCGACCTCCTCGAACCACTAGACGGTGAGGAACTAAAGCCCGGGGACCTCGTCCGCGAGAGTGCTACCACCCTGCGCGGAAGCAAGAAACCTAGCCCAGAGTCCTCGGCGACTGTCCCCGTGAGCGCGCCCGGGGTGGGTGACCGAAGGGTTCTGATTGTCGACGACAGTGAGGACATGCGCATGCTGGAGCGGCTCTTCCTCGAGCGCAAGGAGGGCGTCACGGTGGTCGGCGAAGCTGCCACCGGACGCGAGGGGGTTGAGCTGGCTCAGTCGCTGCAGCCCGATCTCGTTCTTCTCGACCTTTCCATGCCCGACATGGACGGTCTTGAGGCGCTACCCCACATCCTCACCAGCGCACCGGCAACGAAGGTGATAGTCCTGTCCGGCTTCGATCGCAGTGTGGCCGCCCAAGCCCTGCGCCTTGGCGCGTCCAGTTTCGTACAGAAGGGCGGCGGTCTTCAGGAACTCATGCGGGCCGTCGATCAAGCAGTCCCGATGCACACAGAATTGCGTCTTGTCGAAGGCTGAGGCCCTCCCTGACGGAGTCAGGTCGGCTTTCCCACCGTCCCGGCTCGCTCCCGGTACGGCACTTGGTCAGCTTCGACGACCGGTCCCCCGATACGCATGGCCACGAGGCCGAGGGCGGCAGTGATCGCCAGGGTCACGACCAGGCCCAGCGTCACCGAACCGGTGAGAGCCACCATCACGTAGCCCAACGCGGAGGCGATCACCGCGAGGATCATGTACGGCAACTGGGTGGTGACGTGGGTGATCACGTTGCATCCAGCCCCGGTCGCGCTGAGGATCGTGGTGTCCGAGATGGGTGAGGCGTGGTCCCCAGAAACAGCACCAGCCAGGACCGCGCCGATGGCAGGCAGCAGAAGCTCAGGAGCATCCAGCGAGTTGATGATGCCCCCTGCCAACGGGATCAGCAGACCAAATGAGCCCCACGAAGTTCCGGTGGCGAAGGCCATGGCCCCAGCCATCAGGAAGACGATCGGGATCAGCCAGGACGGCGAGAGCGAAGAGCCCCCGATCAGGCCAGCGAGGTACTCACCCGTGCCGAGCGCCTCGATCAGGGCTCCCAGCATCCAGGCGAGGATGAGGATGCTGACCGCCGGCATCATGGACTTGATGCCCTCGAGCCAGGCGTGGCCGAAGGTGCTGGTGCCGAACTTCGGGTTCTCCGAGGTGTCCCGCACGTAGTAGTACACCGAGGCGGCCAGGCCCAGAGAGCCACCGACGATCAACGCGAACGTGACGTCGGTGGACGCGAGGATGTCGACCAGCGACCACGAGCCGGAGGAGCGTTGTCCGGTCCACACGATGCCACCCAGCACCCCGATCACCAGCAGGACGAAGGGCACGATCAACGCGAGTTTCGCGCCGGGCCGGTGTACAGGCAGATCGGCCGAGAGTTGCCCAGGGATCTCTTGGCTGGAATCGAAGCATTCGCCTTCGATGATCGCCCGTCGCTCCTCGGCGCGCATCGGCCCGATGTCGAACTGCATCGTGGCCACCATGGCGACCAGTAACAACGCGGCGAAGGCGTAGTAGTTCGCCGCTGCCGCCTGCATGAACGCGGCGATGTCGCTGATCTCTAACGACGAGGCCGCGACCTCGGTACCGATCAGACCAAGGATGAAGGCTCCCCAACTCGAGAAGGGCACCAACACGGCAACCGGAGCCGAGGTCGAGTCCACTAGGTAGGCCAACTTCGCCCGGGAGACCTGATGGGAGTCGGTCACCGGCCGGCTGACCTGGCCAACAGCCAGTGCGTTGAAGTAATCGTCGACGAAGATCGCCACGCCCAGGAGGGCCGGCAGCATCGTCGCTCCGCGACGAGTCTTGATCCTCTCGTGCGCCCAGTCGGCGAAGGCCCGAGTGCCACCCGACATCGTGATGAAGGCCGTGATCACACCCAGCATGAGCGTGAAGATCAAGATGTAGACCTTCGTCGTGTTCACTCCCCCGTCGATATAGAAGAGGTCGCCGAAGGCACCCACGACCTGTTTAGTCGTGTCCCAGGGAGAGAAGCCCTCGATCAACAGGGCCGCCGTCACGACACCGAGACCGAGACTCAACAAAACCTTGCGGGTGGCCACCACCAAGCCGATCGCCAGCAGAGGTGGAACCAGGGTTAAGATCGGATAGTCGTCCACCATGAGATCTCCTCAGCCGTTGGTGACACAGGACGATAGACCCCAGGCCCTCCGACCACCATCACCCGCAGCCCGAACTGAGTCCCGCTGCACTCTTCGGCCCTCGGTTCGTGTTTAGGTTCTTGCCGACCAGCGCATGCTCCTACGTGTCCCCAAGACTTTCTGCTGAATTCAATCTGATCCGCCTGGACGGATCGAGTGAGGAACCACCATGTGCCGTGTTCTCGCCTACCTCGGGCCGGAGATCCCCGTCGAGAGTCTGCTTCTGACCCCGGAGAACAGCCTTATTAATCAGACCCTCGATCCGGAACTCCATCCGCTGCTCCAGTTAGCTGGGTGGGGCTTCGGCGCCTGGAGCGAACATCTGCTCAAGCCCGAGAAGCCCTTCCTCTACCGTCGGCCCAGAGCCGCCTTCTACGACGACAACGCCGAGGGGATCATTCCGAGCCTCCAGGCAAGCACGCTCCTGGCTCACGTCAGGGCCGCCGACTACAACGCGGGAGCGGTCCTCACCGACGAGAACTGCCACCCGTTCTCCTATCAAGAAACCCCCTGGATCATCGCCCAGAACGGTGCCCTACCGAACTGGACCATTCTGCAGCGGGAACTGCTGGCGCACTGCAAGGACACGTACCTCAAGCAGATGCGTGGCACCACCGACACCGAGTTCCTCTATGTCTTGCTTCTCTCCCTCCTGGAGAGCGACAGCGATGAGGACGTTCAGCGAGCCTTCGAGACGATGCTGCACGTCATCCTCGAAGCCATGAACAAACTCGATCTGGTCGCCCTGACGAAGTTGAAGATCGCCCTGGTGTCTCAGCACCGAGTGATCGGAGTCAACTACGGAGCAGGACATGACGGAGAGATCGACGTCGCCGGAGACTGGCGCGAGTTGCGCAAGGCAGAGCCCGGCACGAAAGAACACTCCCAGTCGATGTTGCTGGAACCCATGTATGTCTTGATGGGTCGTAACTTCCAGGAACATGAAGGGTCCTACAACCTCGACGTCACGCATGGCGACGAGGCCATGTC
>CBDTZB010000253.1:0-4638 GCA_965364795.1 uncultured Nocardioides sp. | reverse complement strand
GGGACGAAGTCGCGAATTTCTCGCGTCGCGGTGTCGTAGAGCCGGAAGGTCATCCTCAGAGTCTAGGAGCCAGGGCCGGTAGTTGCCGCATCGTGCCGCGGACCTCAAACGGATGATTGAAACATGTGACGGATGGGACTCCTGTGATTTACGGTATGCCGGTGCGTCCCTTCAACTATCTGGCAGCCGCCGCCACGGTGTTCGCGTTCAGCGCGCCCGTGCTCGCCGCCGTTCCCCCATCCTCAGCCGCCCCTGCCACCCCAGCCGCGGACTCCTCCAGTCGCCCGATCGCCTACACCCAATGGGACGGCGGAAAGCAGTTCCGCGAGGGCAAGTTCAACAAGACTCGGGTGATGAAGGGCCGTCTGACCCTCGGAGCCGGCAAGAAGGCGCCGACCTTCCAGCGCCGCTACTCCGGCCGCTCCTACGACCAGGGCAAGTGGACCTCCCCGTGGGTCTCCCCCGGCTTCGGGCTGACCGAGTTGATTCCCTCCTGGGACGCCAAGACCCCCGGCAAGACCTGGATCGAGGTCCGGGTCCGCGCCCGTACGGCGTCCGGCGGCGTGGGCAGTTGGGACGTCATGGGTCGCTGGGCCTCCGACGACCGGTGGATCAACCGCAGCACCAAAAGCGGGCAGGCCGACGACCTCGGCCTGGCCAACGTCGACACCTGGCAGACCACCAGCGGGACCGCGGTGGCGGGCTACCAGGTCCGGGTGCACCTGATGCGGCCGGCCGGCTCGAACGCCTCCCCCACCGTCGATGTCCTCGGTGCTGTCGCCTCTCGGCTGAGCGGCGCCGAACCGACCGCGTCGCGTCCCGGCTCAGCCGCTGGCACGGTGCTGGACGGTGTGCCGCGCTACTCCCAGATGATCCACCGCGGCCACTACCCCCAATGGGGCGCCGGCGGCCAGGCCTGGTGCTCGCCCACCTCGACCTCGATGGTCTTGGGGTACTACGACGCGCTGCCCTCCGCCCAGGACTACGGCTTCGTCCCCAGCGGACACGCGGACCCCTGGGTCGACTTCGGCGCCCGCAGCACCTACGACCACGATTACGACGGCGCCGGCAACTGGGCCTTCAACACGGCGTACGCCGCGACGCTGACCAAGAAGGCGTTCGTCACCCGCCTGCGCAACCTGCGCGAGGCCGAGGACTTCATCGCCGCTGGCATCCCGCTGGTCGCCTCGCTGTCGTGGAAGCGCGGCGAACTCACCAATGCGGCCGTCGGCGCCTCGAACGGGCACCTGATGGTGATCGTCGGCTTCACCGCGTCGGGTGACGTGGTCGTCAACGACCCGGCCGCCACGTCGGCCGACGGGGTACGCCGCACCTACAACCGGGCCGAGTTCGAGCGGGCTTGGCTGACCACGAGTTCGCGGGGGACGACGTACGTCATCCGCGACGGAGCCCGTGAGCTGCCCGCCTCGCGCGGCAACTGGTAACTCGTCAACGCTGGTTGAGGTGCGAAGGCCGCCAGGCCCAACCTGACGCTGGTTGAGGTGCGAGGGCCGCCAGGCCCAACCTGACGCTGGTTGAGGTGCGAGGGCCGCCAGGCCCGAGCCTCGAAACCACGCACCCGATCTGGCGGAGGTCCCCGTGGGCGGAGCCAGGTTCCGAGGCTCCTCGCCCAGCGGCTCGTCACCCCTCAACCAGCGAGGACTAAACCCCGTAGCCGCCGTCCACGTCGAGTTTCTGGCCGGAGATGAAGCCGGCCCGATCCGAGGCGAGGAAACAGACGGCCTCGGCGATGTCGGCTGCTGAGCCGAACCGGCGGAGCGGGATGTTGCCGCGGGTGACCTCGAGGGCGCGTTCGTCGAGTTCGCCGGAGGCGATCAGGCCAGCAGCCATCCCGTCGGTCAACATGCCCGGCCCGACGGCGTTGACCCGGACCCCGAAGCGCCCCTCCTCCGCCGCCAGAGCTCTGACCATCGCTTCGACGGCAGCCTTGGGCGCCGACGAGAGTCCGTCGCGCACGGGGTACCGGGCGGTGGCGGCGGTCGTAACGGCCACGATCGAACCCTGAGCCTCACGCAGCGTGGGCAGGGCCGGATGGGCGCAGGCGAAGAACCCGGCCGCGTCGGCAGCCAACTGGGCGGCCATCTCGGACGGAGCGACCCGCGACAGGTGCCGCATGGGGACGTGGGGGCCAGCGGCGTACACCAGCGTGTGGATGGAGCCGTGCTCCGCAACCACCTGCGCGATCACCGGTGCGGGCGCGTCTGGGTCGACCAGGTCGAGTTGGTAGGCCGCACTCGAACCCGTCGGAGCGGTACGCCGATAGGTCACCGCCACCTGTGAGCCACGGTCGGCCAGCATGGTCGCGACCACGGAACCGAGGCCACCGTTGCCGCCGATGACCAGCGCGACTCCGGATCGGTCGGCGAAGTCCCCGTTGACGGGCATGTCGGCGCTCATGACGACTGGAATTCGATCGTGTGCCAGCCCGTGGCTCCGTCGGGCAGGACATCGGCGACCGCACCGGTCTGGATTAGACCGTTCTGGTCGGTGGCGCGGACGCGGACCAGGTGCGTGCCCGCCTCGGTCTCCACCTCTGCCTTCCACTGCACCCAGGAGTCGATGACGGAGTTGTCGGCGATCTGGGCCGGCTTCCACTCGCCGCCATCGAGGGCGTACTCGACCGATTCGATCCCGGTGTGCTGCGCCCAGGCGGTCCCGCCGAGGGTGAGCTTCCCGGCGGGAACAGTCTCACCGAACCGCGGAACCTCGATGCGCGAGGACATCTTGACGGGCCCGAACTCGCCCCAGCCCTTGTCGGTCCAGAAGGCACTGATGTCGGAGAACTTCGAGACCTCCATGTCGACGACCCACTTGGTGGCCGAGACGTAGCCGTAGAGCCCCGGGACGATGGTGCGCACCGGGAACCCGTGGTCGATCGGGAGGGGTTTGCCGTTCATCGAGGTCGCCAACATCGCGTTGCGGTCATCGGTGAGGGCGGCGAGCGGCGTACCGCAGGTCCAGCCGTCGGCGGAAGTCTGGAGGACTGCGTCGGCACCCTCAAGCGGTCCGGCTTCCGCGATGATCTCGGCCAACCGGGCGCCGCTCCACCAGGCGTTGCCGATCAGGTCGCCGCCGACCTGATTGGAGACACAGTTGAGCGTCACCCAGGCCTCGGTGGTCTCCCGAGCCTCAAGCTGCTCGAAGTTGATAACGACCTCCCGCTCGACCATCCCGTGGATCCGCAGGGACCAGTCGGCGGGTTCGATGGTGGGTTTGATGATCGCGGTGTCGATCAGATAGAAATCCTCGGCCGGAGTCATCCACGGGGCGATCCCGCTGACGCCGATGACGGCGCTGGAGGGCACTTCGGGCTCGGTGACCCCGGAGAGCCGCAGCAACCGACGGGTCTCCTCGACTCGGCGACGGCCTGCTCCCACGAAGCGCCCGACGACGCCCGCGATGCCGGAAGCCGCAGCGACCACGCCGACTCCGATCAGGAATCCTCGCCGGCTGGCCTCGCTACGGGGTACGACGCTCGGGTCGCGGTCAGCACGCTCCATCCGTCGTGCCTTCTCGCCGAGGAAGGACAGGATCACCATCCAGGTGATCAGTCCGACCAGAACGGGGATCACGTCGGACAGTTCCGACCCGGCGCGGGACAAGGTGGCGTAGGCGCCGATCCCCGCCAGGGCAGCGAATCCGGCGGCCGCGGCCAACCAACGGCGTCGCGCCAGCACTCCGATCACGGCGGAGGCCACGATGAGGAACGTAAGGATGCCGGCAACCAACAGCGGCTTGTCCTTCGTCCCGGCCGCCTGGATCGCGCTTTCAGCGGCCGCCCCGGGGGTCAACCGGATGATGAGCTCGGCCACGGCAACAACCGGCGAGGCACGCAGGCCCATGAACGAAGCAGCTAGATAGCTGGTGGCCAGTCCACTGAGGCCTGCGAGAACGCCGCACAGCGCCCAGACCGCTCCTACCTGAATCCCGCCGGGCGCGGTGGCGTCGCCGACAGGCTTCGGTGTCTCGCTCGTCGTCACGGGGTGCTCACTTGCGTCATGCCTCCATTGTGGCTGTCCATGGTTGGTGGGGAGCCCTTGCGTCGGGACATGGGCCGGGACTCGGGCATGATTCGTTGGATGCAGGACATTCGGATTGGTCTGGGGACCGACGTTCATCGGCTCGTGGCCGACCGCCCCCTTCACCTGGCCGGGCTCGCCTGGCCCGGTGAACCCATGGGTCTCGATGGACACTCCGACGCCGACGTCGCGGCGCACGCCTGCTGCGACGCGTTGCTTTCCGCGGCGGGATTGGGCGACCTGGGGTCGAACTTCGGCACCTCCGAGCCCGAATGGACCGGCGCCTCGGGGGCAGCAATGCTCACCGAAACTGCCCGCCGGGTCGCCGAAGCGGGATACGACGTCAACAACGTCGCCGTTCAAATCATCGGCAATCGGCCCAAGATCGGTCCGCGCCGCGCGGAGGCCGAGGCGGCCCTCTCCGCAGCCGCCGGTGGGCCGGTCTCTGTCTCCGCCACCACCACCGACGGGCTCGGCCTGACCGGTCGCGACGAAGGCATCGCCGCGATCGCCACCGCCCTGATCTCTCGTCGCCCGGCGGGGTAGTCCCTGACGTTTCTGCGACGACACGCCGTGCGGGGTCCAGTGGTGGTAGCAA
>CBDTZB010000252.1:0-4649 GCA_965364795.1 uncultured Nocardioides sp. | reverse complement strand
CGTGCAGCGTCACCTCGACCCGGTGGGCGGCGCCGGCCAGTGCCTCGTCGACCCCGTTGTCGATGATTTCCCAGAGGCAGTGCATCAGGCCACGCGTATCGGTGGACCCTATGTACATGCCGGGTCGTTTCCGGACAGCTTCGAGACCCTCAAGCACCAGCAGATGCGCGGCGTTGTACGTGTTGTCGCTGATCGTGAACTCCTGGAGATGCGGTCGTCGAACTGGTCGGACGCTAGGCAGTAGTCAAATCTACCTGCGACACGCCGCGCGCTGTGGGTGCCACGCGGCGACGCCGGGCGCCGAGGGGCCTAGGGTGGGAGCCGTACAACACACCTGAATAAGTCTTGAAGGAATTACCGCACAGCACCATCTGTTCTCCTAGCAGCGACGAATGACTAGCACGATCACCCGATCGGCCGATGACGACCTGATGTGTCATAAGCCACGCTGGAACAAGATGGCGTAGGGAATCTTGGCATCCCTCGCTAGGTTGAACACAACACCGAACGATCCACGAGAAGAGGCCGACATGAACACTGCCGTTGCCCCCAGTGCTCCGATGACCGCTGAGGACCGTTGCGACCGCTGCGGTGCCCAGGCCTACCTCCGCGTTGAACTCCAGGCGGGTGGCGAACTGCTTTTCTGCGCCCACCACGCTCGCGAGCACGGCGATGAGCTGAAGAAGATCGCCGTCCGGGTGATTGACGAGACCCACCGGCTCTCCACCCCGAGAAACTCCAACGCCGACGCCTGACCAACACCAGTTTGCTTGACGACCCCCGGCCCAGGCCGGGGGTCGTCGTCATTTGCGCGAACCGCGCGCCCGGATGGGCCACCGGGGACTAGCCGATCGGTCACTCTCCGCGCATTCTCCGACACTGGGGGCCGGGCGATGTCAGGGTTGCTTCATTCCCAGGAACTGTTGATCGCAGGGCCCTCCCCCATCCCCCGAACCGGTTCTGGGAAGTACCGAAGTGATCCCCCGACCGACTTCCTCGCTCGGGGGATCACTTCGGCGTGGCCAACAGAACGGCGAAGTCCTCCTGCGAATCGGTCCACCAGTGCGCGACCTCGAGTCCGGCGACCTGCAGTTCCTCGGTGATGGCCTCGCGACGGAACTTTGAGGAGATCTCGGTGCGCATCTCTTCACCGGCTGCGAAGGGGACATCGAGGTTCAGGTCAGCGAGCCGAACCTGCTGGTCGCGGGTCGAGCGCAGCCGCATCTCGATCCATTCTCCGCCGGGGTTCCACTGAGCCACGTGGTCGAAGCCAGCGAGATCGAAGTTCGCCCCCAGGCTGTTGTTCATCACCGCCAGGACGTTCTTGTTGAAGGCTGCGGTGACACCCTGTTCGTCGTCGTACGCCGCTTCGAGGCGATCGATGTCCTTCACGAGGTCCAGACCCAGAAGGAAGGTGTCGCCAGGGGCGAGGACGTCCCGCACGCCTGCGAGGAAGGTCGATCGCTGAGCGGGGTCCATGTTGCCGATCGTGGAGCCCAGGAAAGCAATCATGGTGCCCTCATGGCGGGGTAACTCGCGCAGATGCTTCTCAAAGTCACCCACCTCAGGATCGATCTCGATTCCTGGGAACTCCCTCGCAATCGTGGCGCTGGCCTCCTCCAGCACGACGGGGTCCACGTCGAAGGGGACGAAACGCTCCAGAGTTCCGGCCTCGGAGAGGGCATGGAGGAGTCGGCGGGTCTTCTCAGAAGTACCGCTTCCGAGTTCGAGCAGGGTGGTGGCTGCGCTAAGCGCGGCGATCTCCTCGGCATACGTGCCCAAGATGGCGGCCTCGGTACGGGTCGGGTAGTACTCCGGCAACCGGGTGATCTGATCGAAGAGATCACTGCCTCGGCCGTCGTAAAAGTACTTCGGCGGAAGCTGCTTCGGCGTCGAGGTGAGCCCGTCACGGACGTCCACGGCCATCTGGCGGGCCAAAGCACCGGGGTCGAGGTGTACGGCAAGGTCAGAGATGGGCATACGCAGAGACTCATTTCTGGTGGTGTTGTCGGCTGCAGGGCTAAGCGAGCGAAGTGAGGTTCACTCCGGCCGGAGTGACCTCGATGAGGTGACGATCCGGGACGTCTATCCACGCGGGATCATCGTCCCAAGGCTCGCTGGCCACAGCGATGCCCTGAGGTGCGATGAGGTAACTCGCGGGGTCACCCCAGGTAACGCCCACGATCCGGGTGCCGTCGTGGAGGAGCAGATTCAACGACGCCTGCGGGTCCCGCGCGGCAAGACCGAGCACAGTGGCGGCTACAGCCGTCGGTTCGTCGGTGCCACCGGCATAGACGTGCTCAGCCAGCAGCGCCGAGTCACACACCGACTCGGGCACGGTGGTGGCGGGCAGGTCCGGCAACGTGGTGCGTTCGACGCGACCGTTGTGCGAGAGGAGCACCCGTCCGTTGGTGAACGGGGCGGCCGCGCTCTCATCCATCGGCATGCCGACGCTGGCCGATCGGACCGCCGCGAGCACGGCGCCTGACCGCAGGTGCGGGGCGACCGAGGCGAAGGAGGTGTCGCCCCACAGCGGACGCGAGGAGCGCCAGCGCACGGGCTCCCCGGCGTCACCCGCGTCGGCGTCGGCGGGGAAGAACCCGGCGCCCCACCCGTCGGCGTTCATGATGCCGCGCAGCTGGCGACGGGGCTGGTATGACTGTCGGAGCAGACCATGCGTGGGAGTGAGCATGAGCTCCGCCAGGCTGCGCGGCTCCCCCAGCCAGGCCAGGTGACGACACATCAGGCGTCCCAGGCGAGGCGGAGCCCGCAGAAGATCTGGCGTCGGTAAGGGAGGTCCCAGTTGCGGAAGGAGGGCCGGATCGCGGCGCCGCCGACCGCCCACGAGCCGCCGCGCAACACCCGGTAGTCCCCACCGAAGAACGGGGCGCTGTAGGTGTCGTAAAGCATCGGCGAGAAGCCCGGCCACGGCTCGAAGGTCGACGACGTCCACTCCCAGACGTCACCGATCATCTGTTCCACGCCGTACGCCGAAGCGCCCGTCGCATAGGCGCCCACGGGCGCCGGCCGGAGTGCTTCAGCACCGGCGGTCGCAAGGTTGGCCAGCGACGGGGTCCATTCGCTCTCCCCCCACGGCCAACGCCGTCGCCGCTCGGCCTGGGGGTCCCAGACACAGGCCTTCTCCCACTCCTGCTCGGTGGGGAGTCGGGCGCCGGCCCAGGCGGCGTACGCCTCGGCCTCGAAGTAGCTGACGTGTTGGACCGGTTCGTCGTCGGGGATCTCCTCGACCTGGCCGTAGCGGTAGCGCGATCCGTCCTTGGACCAGAACCGCGGTGCAACCAGCCCAGCATCGACGCGATGCTCCCAGCCGCGGGCGGACCACCATCGCGACTCCTCGTAGCCGCCCGCAGCGATGAAGGCGCGCCACTCGGCATTGGTCACCGGAACCCGAGCGATCCGAAAGGCGGGGAGGTCAACATCGTGCGCAGGCTGTTCGTTGTCGAGAGCGGCCGGCTCGGCCGCGGCGTCAACGCCGCAGGTGAATGGCCCGGTTGGAACCAGAACGGCGTCCTCGCTCCGCGAGCCCGAGGGCATCGGCCGACCGGCAGGCAGCGGGGCACCAGCCCCGAGCAGCGGCCGCCCACGGCGGAGTTGGTGGGTCGCCAACATGGTTTCGACGTGCTGCTGCTCGTGCTGTTCGACCATCCGGAAGGTGAAGACGGCATCGGGGTCGTCCGTAGTGAGTGCCGCAAGGCTGTCAAAGACCCGGTCACGAACCTCACCGATGAAGCGACGAGCCTCGCTGGGAGTGAGCAGGGGCAGGCTCACTCTCGTGGCACGCGGATGCTCGAAGGCGTCGTACAGGCTCTCGATCTTGGTTTCCAGCATCCCCTGCGCGGCGGCGTTTCCGGAACGCAACAGCCACAGGTCTTCCTGTTGCCCGATGTGCGCCAGGTCCCAGGACAACGGGCTCATCAGCGCACTGTGCTGAGTGGTCAGTTCGACGTCGTCAAGGTCCGTCAGCGCGGCGGTCCGAGCGCGCGCGGCGGTCAGTCCGTTAGCGATCTCCTGGGCGGTGTCACTCATGGGCGGCTTCCTCCAGGAGGCGCAGGGGGCCTCGGGTCTCGGCGATCGCGCGCAACTCGTCACTCGGGGTGCGTCCGGAGGCAACGAGTTCGGCGAAGGACTCCAGCTCGGACCGCAACGACTCGGGCCCGAAGCGTGCGGCAACGTCGGCACAGCCGACCACAGCCGCGCGGATCAGCGGGTCCTCGAGGCCGGAGCGGGCGGCGCTCTCCCAGGCGTGGGCCACAGGTGCGCACAGCTCAGCGGCCTGATCCGCCGCCACGGGGTCATCGATCAGGGTCGCCGTCAGAGCCGCGAGAGCGGGCCACCACCGATCGGGCAACGAGTCCACGCATCTGATCTCGAGGTAGCCGCGAGGTCGGACCGGCGGGAAGAGGGTGGAGAGGTGGTAGTCGAGGTCCTCGATGGTGGCGCAGCGTCCTAGCCGAGCGGGTTCGCGCAACCAATCGCCGAAGGCGACGTGTTCGGTGACGGGACGGATGCCGTGGGGCTCCTGGAGGAGCATGACCGGCGCGTTCAGGGTGTAGAGCGCCCAGGCGACGGTCGGCTCCCCGACCGGGATGGGGTCACTGCGTCCGTGGTCGATGCCGTGCCAGGTCTCT
>CBDTZB010000251.1:0-4687 GCA_965364795.1 uncultured Nocardioides sp. | reverse complement strand
ACAACGGGTCCAACACCTGCCCGCCCGGCAGCTTCATCGCCGGCTGGTGGAAGGCTGACAACGCCGCTTACTGCTGTGGCAAGGCCCGCTACATCATCGATTGCAACGCCACCTGCCCCACTCAGTGCTCGTGCAGGTGCGCCGGCGGCAACTGCGACAACCGCCGCACCTGCTGCAACCAGTTTCGCTACGGCCAGTGCCACCAGGAGATCTCCTGCTACGGCCCCGTGGTCTGT
The DNA here is from genome assembly GCA_965364795.1 of uncultured Nocardioides sp. GTDB lineage: Bacteria > Actinomycetota > Actinomycetes > Propionibacteriales > Nocardioidaceae > Nocardioides. The sequence continues at coordinate 4,451 of CBDTZB010000251.1, read as the reverse complement.
CGGGTCGCCACCTGCACCGTGCCCTGGCAATACGACCCGAGCTGCACCACGGCCAGCGCCACCGACAACCGCACCGTCGAGCACGGGGCACCGTGTCTCACCGTCGACTGCGGCAAGAGCGCCATCGAGAAGAAGTACGACGCCCTGGGCGGCGCCGGTGGCTTCCTCGGTTCACCCACCGGCCCCGAGCAGGCGATCAGCGGTACCAACGGCCGACGCCGTCGCTATGTCGGCGGCAACATCTACTGGGCCGCCAGCACGGGAGCCCGCGAGGTCCACGGTGGCATCCTCACCGAGTACGACCAGCAGGGCGGCCCCACAGGTGCCTTGGGCTTTCCCACCTTCGACACGCGGACGTCGGGCGACGAACGCACCCGATACTCGGACTTCCAGAGCGGTCGGATCTACTACTTCCGCAACAACGGCGACACCGTTGCCATCCGGGACCCGTACTTCTCCAAGCATCAGTCACTCGGCGGCGTCAACGGCTACCTGGGCTATCCGGTGGCCGACCTCGCCGTTGCGCCGGCTGGGGTCAAGTTCCAGCAGCACGAACGGGGTCGCCTCTACGGCTACAACGGTCGCGTCACCGAGGTCCACGGCGATGTCTACGACTACCACGAGGCCAACGGCAGCTACGCCGGCAGCCTCGGCGTGCCGGTCACCGACCTCATCCCCACCGGCGACAATCGAGGCAAGACCCAGTGGTTCCAGCGGGCGATCATCTGGTACTCCCCCACCACCGGCACCGAGGGCCTTCGCGGCGACATCCTCAACCGGTTCATCGAGAACGACAACGTGCGGGGTTACCTGCGTTACCCCACCAGTTCGGTCCGAGCAGTGGGCGACGGGATCGGCTCGTTCGCCACGTTCGAGCGTGGCCACATCTACGCCTCGTCGGCCACCAAGGGCTTCGAAGTCCATGGCGCCGTGCTCGACGCCTACCTGGCCAACGGCGGTCCCACCGGTGTGCTCGAGTACCCGGTCACCGAGCTGCTGCCGGTGGGCGACAACCGGGGCAAGACCCAGTGGTTCCAGGGCGGCATGATCTGGTACTCGGCCCGCAGCGGTGGCCATGCACTGTGGGGCGCCGTCTCTCAGCGGTTCCTGGACAACGGAAACGTGCGCAACTACATCGGCTATCCGACCAGTTCGGTGACCCCAATCGGCGACGGTCGCGGGCAGGTGGCCACCTTCGAACGGGGCAACATCTACGCCACCCCCACCACCGGTGGCCACGACGTCCACGGCTCCGTGCTGACCTTCTACCTGGCCAACGGGGGCCCCACCGGTTCGCTCGGCTACCCCACCAGCGAGCTCGACGGGCCCGGCGGCTCCGGCCCTCGATACCAGCAGTTCGAGGGTGGCCGGCTCGCCTACGCCAATGGCACCACCAACCTGGCCTGATCGGCCTCTCGGATCTGGTTGTCGCCGGTCAGCCGACGAGCGATACGGTGCGCCTACCCGCGGGTGTAGCTCAATGGTAGAGCCTCAGATTTCCAATCTGATGACGGGGGTTCGATTCCCCTCACCCGCTCCACTGAGCACTGAACAGAAGTTGGTGCTCCTACTGAACACAACTACGGCGGTATGTGAACACAAGTCCGTTGGCGGCAAAAGCCTGAGGAAAGGTGGCGAGGCATCTCTCGCCGCTGGCTCTGGGGTGCTGCAATTCCCAACAACTGGAGCTCAGATGCCCGGGACCAGGTGCGACCCCAAGGGCCGACCCGATCAGACCGAGGAACCAGTTGGCGTAGCCGTCGGATGTGACTACTTCGGCACTGAGGAGGAGGGGTGAGCTTGCCGTCGCCACCGACGATCTCGTAGGCATCGACGGGGCTCGAGGGATCGCTAAATCGTCAGGACAGGTCGTAGAAAAGATGCCGACCACCTCACGAAGGACGGCTGCGAACACCACCAACTCGTGTGGCACCGAGTAGTAGCCGCTGGAGTCTGTGAGAGCTACCGGCAGCGCCATACCGGGCCGCGTCTGCATGTGAGGCTCGATCAACTCACTAGAGGTGGGCGAAGACAGTTCGATTTCTGCCTGTCCATCCAACTCCAACGGCGTCTGGACGAGATAGGTGGTGGCCCGGGGGTCGAAGTCCAGAAGCTGAGCTTCGACCGGGTGCCCGTCCTCAACTCGCCGTGCAAAGTGAGCTTGCGATACGAAAGAGGAAGTCAACGTCGACCACACCCGCGGGGCCCGGGGCCGCTGCTATGTAGTCCGACAACAGATGGGGTTTAGGGCAAGACCGTCACCTGCGGGCAATGTCGAACGCACTCGGCCAGGTGGCGGCGTAAGCCCGCCAAGATCTGGCTTGCGCCGCCGATGGTTCCGCCCCACAGTCCCACCGGTCCGTCGCCGCCCGCCGGAGACGCCGGTGCGGTCACCGCCAACAGCAAGCTGGTCCGGTCAGCTTGCTGACAGGGCGACTTAGGCTCCGACGCCGCAGTGACACGGAGACAGCCTTAGGTTTCGGAGGATGCAGCTAGGTCGGTCCAGGGTTGAGTGAAGCGCTCCCAAGCGCCGTCGAGCAGCGGGTTCGCTACCCCGGGGAGCCCATTGCAGGAGTCCTCGAGCCGTGCTCCCCCAGGGCCGTCAGAGGCCAGCGCTTCGAGCAGCCGCTGGCCGACATCGGGCGCGGTAGCGAGCACTGCGACCGCTGCTTCGAGCTCGTGCGCTGAAGCGATCGCCGTCGGGATCGACGGCCGCGGACCCTGACCTCGCCTGCTCCCGGTTCATCTCAGCTACCCGACGAATCCTCGCCGGCCTTGAGCTTCAGCGAGCCCGCATCCTGGACGGTGCGGCCCAGGCGCCAAAGACGTTTGAGGGAACGAGCGCACAGTTCACCGACCTCACCGGGGTACCGCCGAACGATCTCGACTACTACGTGTACGAGCTCGGGCGCCTCCGCGACTGCGCCAGCGAGGTCATCAAGGTCTTCGGGAACCCCACAGTGGTCGTGGCAGCGGCTCAGGAGTTTGCGGATGCCATCCCCCGGATGTGGGAGATGCGCAATCCCATCACCCACGCAAGCGACGACGACCGGCTCGACCGCGTCGCCTGGTTCAGCATGCTGGTCGAACTCCGCAATGACGGATCGGTTGGGTACCTTGTCGATCCGCGGCACCAGCATCACGAAGCGGCGGTGAAGCTGGCAACCCTCTTGCTCGAGTTCCTGCGGTCCCGCCTCCGTGAGTCCATCGCCGCAGGTCCGACCCCCGCCGGCTTAGCTGGCGACTGACGGACCGCTCTCGACCGAGTCGATACCAGCGTACGCGCAGCAGGCTGTTGGGCGGCGAGCTGCGCGCGAGGCACCGCCCTGGGAGGTGCTAGCGAGTACCCATGCTGGCGCTTGAGCTGGCCGACTTCCGCACGGCGGTGTTCGTCGCATGCGCCGGTGCTGCGTTCGTCTTGTTTGGCGCCAGGGAGGAGTTTCACCGCAACCAGCGTGTGACGGCGTACAGCGCTTTCTGGAGCGCTAGTCGCCGCCCTAAACCTTGCCACAGGCCCTCGTGCTCGCACCATCAATGTCCTCACCGTCGGCGGGCGCAACCGGCCCGTCAGGCGAGTGTCGACGCCTCGCGCTCCTCCCGCGAGCGCTCGTCGATCATGGCTGTGAGGATCTCGTCGAGGCTGGGCTCGTCATGGCTGGCCGCGTCCTCCCAGCGGTCGACCAACATCGTGCCGGCACCAGGTTCTTCCGCAACGACGACGTGGACCAAGGCCCGCAGGACCTGCCGCAGGGCGACCGGGTTGGAGCCGAGGTCGTGCTCGCCGTAGGGCAGGTGGACGACCAGGCGGCCGGCGTCGCCGTGGGCGAATGCAGCGTGCACGTCGGCACAGGCCACCCACTCATCCTCGGTGGAGGCGAACGCCACCACCGGGACGGTGACCCGCTCCAGGTCAGCGATCGTCTCGGCCAGGCCGCCCCAGTGCTGGTCCAGGTCATCGTTGAACAACCGGCGGGGGTCGATGTCGTACCCCTCGAACTGCACCATAGGCGGCAGGTCCTCGATGTCGTAGGCCGAGTAGTCGGTGCCGAACACCCGCCGAAGGGTGTCCCGCCCATCGACGACGCCCATGATGCCCACGATGCGTCCGACGCGGGGATCGTCGGCGGCGAGCCGAATGCAGCTGCGGAAGGCGAGGCTGAGTGCCACCACCGTGATCGAGTCGACCTCCTCGGCGCGCGTCGCCTCGGCGACGGTGGCCTCGAGGCTGCGATACATGCCGCTGGCGTCGAAGTCCAAGATGTCGCCTTCGCTCAGCCCCAGGTGGCGGACGGAGTCGAAGCGGTACACCGTGCACCCGCTCCGGACCAGGCTGAGGGCGAAGGCTGTGACGTGGCGCATGCGCCGGGCGAACCCGGGGGCCAGCACGACGACGGGCCCGCGGCGGCCCTCCGGTGGGCTGTCGCGCCACACCGTCACCCGCTCCCCGGCAT
>CBDTZB010000250.1:0-4696 GCA_965364795.1 uncultured Nocardioides sp. | reverse complement strand
GCCTTCACGACCGCTGCGGCGTGCAGGTAGGCGCTGACCGGGGTGGACGCCGCCATCGCGTCGGGCAGCCACGGGTGGAAGGGGAACTGCGCCGCTTTGGTGAAGCCGCTGATCGCGACCAGAACGGCGACCGACGTGGTGAGAGCGCCGTGGTCCTCCCACACCGGCGAGGCGAGGGCTTCGGAGAGTCGGGTGGTGCCGGTGGCCACGATCATCACCACGACCGCGACCAACAGGGTCAGCCCGCCGATGAAGGTGATCAGGAGGGTGCGACCGGAGGCGGCCTCACCTCCCGAGCCGGAGCGCGCGATGAGCAGGAAGGAGGCGAGTGAGGTGATCTCCCAGCACAAGAAGAGCAGGATCAGGTCGTCGGCGAGGACCAGGCCGACCATTCCGAAGGCGAAGACAGTCATCCACAGGAAGAAGCCGATATGGGGCCCTGGGGAGAGGTACGCCGCGGAGTAGGCGAAGACCGCTGCGCCGATGAGGAGCGCGATCATTACGAAGATCAGGCCGAGCCCGTCCATCCGCAACGCGATTTGGATATCGAGCGCGGGCACCCACGAGTAGGTCTGTTCCACGGCGCCGCCGTCGAGCACCGTGCGGGCGGCCGGGATCATGGCCGCGGCGAGGGCGACGAAGCCGGCCGCGAGAACCCAACCGGTCCGTCTGCCCAGGGCCAGGTTGAGCGGTGTGACGATGGCAGGCACAACCGCAAGGGCTGCCAACAGCCACACCAAGGTCATCCGCTGCTTGCTCCTCGAAATTGTCGGAGTCGACTGCCGACCAGGCTTCCCGGCGCACCGCCACCCAAGAGTAGTGGGTGGGTGAAGACCGCGCCCACGCGTGGGGGTCGCCTGTGGACCGCGTGGTGCTGACCCGTGCGCGGAGCCCCTGAAAAACCCCTCAGGCCTCAGCCTTGCCCGAGTCGACGCCCTTCGAGATCAGGTCCATCACCGAGGAGTCGGCCAGGGTGCTGACGTCGCCGATCTCCCGGTGCTCGGCCACGTCACGCAGCAGCCGCCGCATGATCTTGCCCGAGCGGGTTTTGGGGAGCTCAGCCACGATCATGATCTGGCGGGGTTTGGCGATGGGGCCGATCTGGGTGCGCACGTGGTTGCGCAGGTCCTCGACGATCGACTCGCCGCCGTCACCGGCCTCCTCGCGCAGGATCACGAACGCACACACGGCCTGGCCGGTGTCCTCGTCGCTTGCGCCCACCACGGCGGCCTCAGCAACCTTGGGGTGGGAGACCAGAGCTGACTCGATCTCGGTGGTGGAGAGCCGGTGCCCGGAGATGTTCATGACGTCGTCGACGCGTCCGAGCACCCACAGGTCGCCGTCGATGTCGAGCTTGGCGCCATCCCCGGCGAAGTAGAAGCCCTCCTTGTGGTAGCGCGACCAGTAGGTCTCCTTGAACCGCTCATCGTCGCCCCAGATGGTGCGCAGCATCGCGGGCCAGGGCTCGGTGAGCACCAGGTAACCACCGGAGCCGTTCTCGACCCGTTCGCCGTCATCGTTGACCACCGCGGCGGCCACACCAGGCAGCGCCACCATCGCCGACCCGGGCTTTCCGTGGGTCACGCCGGGCAGCGGACTGATCATGATCATGCCGGTCTCGGTCTGCCACCACGTGTCGACCACCGGGGTGCGGTCCCCGCCGATGATGTGGCGGTACCAGACGTACGCCTCGGGGTTGATCGGCTCACCGACCGAACCGAGCAGTCGCAGCGAGGAGAGGTCGCGCTGGTCGGGGATCTCTCGACCCTGCTTCATGAACGACCGGATCGCCGTGGGAGCGGTGTAGAAGATGGAGACCTTGAACTCCTCCACGATGTCCCACCAGCGGCCGCGCTCGGGGGAGTCCGGGGTGCCTTCGTAGAGCACCTGCGTCACGCCGTTGGCCAGTGGCCCGTAGACGATGTAGGAGTGGCCGGTGACCCAACCGATGTCAGCGGTGCACCAGTAGACGTCCGTCTCCGGCTTGAGGTCGAAGACCGCCCAGTGGGTGTACGCCGCCCCGACGAGATAGCCACCCGTGGTGTGCAGGATGCCCTTGGGCTTGCCGGTCGTGCCGGAGGTGTACATGACATAGAGCGGGTGCTCGGAGTCGAAGGCCTCGGGGGTGTGTTCGGTCGAGGCGCCAGTCACAGCGTCGTGCCACCACACGTCGACCCCGTCGGTCCAGGAGTTCTCTGGCAGGTCCTGGCCGGTGCGGCGTACGACGAGAACGTTGCGCACCGTGTGTCCCTGGTCGGCTGCCTTGGCGCGGGCCTCGTCCACGGCGGGCTTGAGCGCCGAGGCTGCGCCGCGGCGGTAGCCACCGTCAGCGGTGATGACGACCTCGGCCTGGCAGTCGACCAAACGAGTGGCCAGGGCGTCGGAGGAGAAGCCTCCGAAGACGACAGTGTGGGGCGCCCCGAGCCGGGCGCACGCCAACATCGCCACGATCGCCTCAGGGATCATCGGCATGTAGATCGCGACCCGGTCCCCAGTCTTTACGCCCATCTCGACCAGGGCGTTCGCGGCCTGGGAGACCTCGTCCTTCAACTGCGCGTAGGTGATGTCGCGCTTATCGCCCAGGGGTTCCCCGACGAAGTGCAGCGCCACCTTGTCTCCGCGCCCTGCCTCGACGTGCCGGTCCACGCAGTTGTACGCCGCGTTCAGCTTCCCGCCGACGTACCACTTCGCGAAGGGCGGGTTGTCCCAGTCGAGGACGCGATCCCACCGGGTGTCCCAGGTGAGTCGCTCGGCCTGCTCGGCCCAGAACCCCTCGCGGTCCTGCTCCGCGCGGGCGTAGGCCTCCTCGGTGAGGTTGGCGTTTGCCGCCAACTCGGCGGGCGGGTCGAACCGGCGGTCCTCTTTCAAGAGGTTGGACAGGGTGTCGTCACTCATCGCGTTGTCTCCTCGGCCTTCATACGCCTGATCTGGGGTGTGGTCCGGATCTCACCGTAGTCGCGGTTGGTCTCAGGCTGGTCGCAGGCCGGTCGTGAGGTTGTGAGAACAAGTTGACCCGCCCGTTTCCAGAACCGACACAACCCGGAAACGTGCGTCCGGTTCTCTATCGACACTCCTCCCCGCTAGCCGTATCTCGGGCTTGCGCCTCATGAACACTGGAGATCGCCGATAACGCGGACCAGCGAACCCACGGATACCGCCCTGGCTAACGGCTACCGTCTTGCCGGTGATGTGGACAATTGACGGCGAGTCACTCGAGATGAGTGCTCCCACGTTGGTGAGCGTGGCTCACGGGACTCGCAACAGCACTGGCAACGAGGTGGCGGCGCGGATCACCGAGGCTGCCGCTGAACGGCTCGGGGTGCGGGCGGCGACGGCCTACGTCGAGCTCTGCGACCCGCTGCTCACCGATGTCATGTCTGGGCTGGATGGCCCTGCCGTGGTGGTGCCGCTCCTGATGTCGACCGGCTTCCACATGACCAAGGACCTGCCCGCAGCCGTCGCCGCGGCAAGCGCACCGGTGGTGTTGGGCCCGTCCCTCGGGCCGCACCCGTTGCTGGCCGACGCTCAGGCAGCCCGGCTGCTCGAGGCGGGGGCCGTGCGGGAGCGGCCGCTGGTGATGGTGGCGGCTGGGTCGAGCGACGCTGCGGCTACGGCCGATCAGATGGCTGCCGTCGACCTGTTGGCGCGCGCCTGGATCGCGCCGGTGGCCCTGGCCACGCTGACCGGCATCGGCCGCCGGCCCTCCGAGGTCGTGCGTCCGGGAGACGCGGTGTCGCCGTACCTGCTCTCGCCGGGCTTCTTCGCCGACCGTGTTAGGCAGGACCTGCCGCCGGGCACGGTCGTCGCCGACGTGATGGGGGCGCACCCCTCGATCGTGGAGTTGGTTTGTCAGCGGTACTCGGCGCTAGCTCGAGAATTCCGTGCAGCCGGCGGACGGGACTCGCGAGCGAAAGACTGAGTCGTGCAGGGAGCGACGCTGACGTACTGTCGCAACATGAACCTGTCCTCTCGGCTAGTAGCAACCGGATCTCTCGTCCTCGCTCTCGGCGTCCTCCCGCCGTTCGTTGGCCCCGCCACCTCGGCGGGTGAAACCTGTCAGGGGCAACCCGCCACGATCGTGCCGACCGACGCTGACCGGAACGTCGTGGGAACCCCCGGGCCCGACGTGGTCCTGATTGAACTCCCGGACGCGCGAACCGTCGTGGACACGCTGGGGGGTGACGACCTCATCTGTGTGCGAGGCAGGAAGTACGACCTCACCCTGCGCCTGGGCGACGGTGACGACTCCGTCGTCGTGGAGGGCGGCGACAGCTTCAAGGCGTTCGCCGAGATCGACGCGGACATGGGCCGAGGATCCGATTCGTACGTCGGCAGCGGTGGCGACGATCTCGTCACCACGGGTGGAGACTCGTCGGCGGCACCTGACGGTCCGGACGCCATCTCCACAGGCGACGGCGAGGACCGGTTGGACGCAACGGGGGCCGTGGGGTCGGTGGACATGGGCGCCGACGACGACATCGTTGCGCTGGTCAGCCCGACGCTCACCGCGCCGATTCAGGGCGGTGAGGGTGGCGACTCCCTCGCTGTCGTGGACGCACAGCGTGTTCGCGTCGATCTGCGCAAGCAGCTCCTGCGAGTAGACGAGGCGCCGGCGGTCGAGCTGCACGGGTTCGCCCGCGACGTGATGGTCAAGGCTCAGACCGCGACGGTCATCGGTAATGGTGCCCGGAACGGG